>NZ_MJKB01000003.1:0-266586 GCF_002139495.1 Campylobacter sp. P0085
TAAGTGATTTTATAATTTTTAGAGTGGATTTAGATTGGATTGGATGAGATATTAAAATATTATGGGGGTGTGATTAAATTTGTGGGTTTTGGGGAGGTTAATGAGTTGGCTATGGGATAAGAGTGAATTTGATAGTTTTTGGTTTATAGATAATGTTAAAAAATAATTAAAAAATAAATTTGCCTACTCATAAAAATTATGAGTAGGCCTTAGTGATTAAATTATAAATTTAATTTAACTCATCGCTATAATCAGCTGCGGCTAAGCGTTTTAATTGTCTATATCGTCGCTTAGCGTCGTTTAGGTTTTTAGCAAATAGCTCATCTGCATGACTAGGATTGATCTTTTTAAGCGAGTTATAACGAACTTCGTTTAATAAAAACTCTTCATATCTATCCCAATTAGGCTCTTTGGATGTGATTTTAAGCGGATTTTTGCCTTGAGCTAATAGACTTGGATCATAGATATATGTAGGCCAATATCCACAAGCTGTGGCTAACTCCGCTTGCTCTCCTGACATAGTAAGGCCACCTTTGATACCATGAGCTATACATGGAGAATAGGCTATTATAAGGCTTGGGCCATCATATTCTTCGGCTGCGGTGATAGCTTTTATCACATTTGCTTGACTAGCATTTAGATTAATTTGGGCTACAAAGATATTGCCATAAGTCATTGAAATTTGGCCTAGATCTTTCTTTTGGACTGCTTTACCGCTAGCGCTAAATTGTGCTACTGAGCCACTTCGGCTAGATTTTGAGCTTTGGCCGCCTGTGTTTGAATAAACCTCTGTATCAAGGACTAAAACATTGACATTTTCACCACTTGCTAATACATGATCCAAACCGCCATATCCGATATCATAAGCCCAGCCATCGCCTCCAATAATCCATTGTGATTTTTTGGCTATGTATTGTTTAAGGCTTAAAAGCTCTTTTGCCCCTTCGAAATTTGAATTTGCTTCAAGTAGTGGGACTAAGGTATCTCTAATATTTTGGGTAGCTATTCTATCATTTTTATTAGCTAACCAGTCATTATATAGCGCTGCTATAGCATTTGGGGCTTTGTCTTTGGTATTTAGCATTATGCTCTCTACTCTATTGCGGATAGTTTGCATAGCTATCTCCATACCCATACCAAATTCAGCATTATCTTCAAATAGCGAATTCGCCCATGCTACGCCGTTGCCTGTTTTATTAGATTTTCTATATGGTGATGATGGTGCTGACCCACCATAAATAGAGCTACAACCAGTCGCATTAGCTATCATTAATTGCTCGCCAAATAGCCTTGTAACTAGAGTGATATATGGTGTTTCACCGCATCCTGGACATGCGCCGTGAAATTCAAATAAAGGTTGAGCAAAGCCAGAGCCTTTGACGCTTTGTTTGTTCATTAAATCATCTTTATAGACAACTTTTTTAAATAGATAATCTGCGTTTTCTTGTTCGCCTTTTTCTATTTCGCCATTTAGTGGCACCATTACTAGGGATTTTTCTTTGCTTGGACACTCATGAGCGCATAATTCACAACCGGTGCAATCTAATGGGCTTACTTGAATTTTATATTTTAATCCTGTTAGCTCTTTGCCTTTGGCGTTGATCGCTCTATCTTTGACACCTTGTGGGGCATTTGCCATCTCATTTTCATCTATCAAAAACGGCCTAATAACAGCATGCGGGCATACAAAAGCACATTGATTACACTGGATACAATTCTCCTCTATCCATTTTGGTACCATCACGCCTACGCCACGCTTTTCAAATTCAGTAGTCCCCGACTCAAAAGAGCCATCTTCATAACCTACAAAGGCTGAAACAGGCAAATAATCCCCACGAGCAGCATTCATAGGTTTAGCGATATTTTCTACAAAATCACTACCTTTATATTTATCCTCTTTTATATCATCGCTTAAATTTACCCAGCTTGGATCAATATCTATTTTGACTAACTCACTAGCACCCTCATCGATGGCTCTGTAGTTCATCTCTACAATTTTATCGCCTTTTTTGTGATAAGTTTTGTAGGCGTATTCTTTCATATATTTTCGTGCTTCTTCATAGTCAATGATACCTGAAAGCTTGAAAAATGCCGATTGCATAATGGTATTTGTGCGATTTCCTAGACCTATTTCATAGGCTAATTTTGTAGCATTTAGTATATAGAAATTCGCATTTTTTTGCGCTAAAATGCGTTTAACTCTATTTGGGATTTTCTCTATTGTTTTTTGAGCATCCCAAATGGAATTTAACAAAAATGTCCCCCCATCTCTTAAGCCATCTACAACATCATAAATATCCAAATACGCCGCCACAGAACAGGCTATAAAATGCGGATTTGATACTAGATATGTAGAGCGGATAGGATTTTTGCCAAATCTTAGATGGCTTCTAGTATAGCCGCCTGATTTTTTGCTATCGTAAGCAAAATATGCTTGAGCATATAGATCTGTTTTATCGCCGATAATTTTGATTGAGTTTTTGTTTGCTCCAACCGTACCATCAGCTCCAAGCCCATAAAATAAACACTCTATACAATCTTCATCACTTAGTGAAATTTTATCTCCTACTGCTAGTGAAGTAAATGAGACATCATCTACTATACCAACTGTAAATCCATCTTTAGGTGTAGGTGAATTTAAATTTTCATATACTGCTAACATTTGAGCTGGATCGACATCTTTTGAGCTTAGGCCATATCTTCCACCTACTATAATCGGGGCATTCTCTTTGCCATAATATGCGGATTTGATATCTAAATATAGCGGCTCACCAAGGCTTCCTGGCTCTTTAGTGCGGTCTAAAACGGCTATTTTTTCTACCGATTTAGGCATCACATCAAACATATATTTAATACTAAATGGTCTATATAGATGGACTTTTAGCACGCCTACTTTTTCGCCTTTGGAATTTAGATAATCTACAACCTCTTCAAGCGTTTGAGTAACTGAACCCATCGCTACAATCACTCTAGTGGCATCTTTGGCGCCATAATATACAAATGGTGCGTAATTTCTGCCTGTAACCTTAGATATCTCACTCATATAATCAGCCACAATATCAGGGATAGCATCGTAGAATTTGTTGGTTAGCTCCCTAGTTTGAAAATATATATCATCATTTTGAGCCGTTCCTCTGATTTTTGGATTTTCAGGATTCATAGATGTTCGTCTAAACTCTTCAACTGCCTCTTTATCAAGTAATCTATCAAATACACTATAATCCATCACTTCGATTTTTTGAATTTCATGGCTAGTTCTAAATCCATCAAAAAAGTGTAAAAACGGCACCCTACCTTTAATCGCACTAAGGTGAGCTACCCCGGCTAGATCCATAACTTCTTGGACTGATCCAGTAGCAAGCATAGCAAATCCAGTCTGCCTACAAGCGTATATATCTTGATGATCGCCAAAAATTGATAAGGCTTGAGCCGCCAAAGATCTAGCTGCGACATGGATCACGCCTGGTAGCATTTGGCCTGCGATTTTATACATATTTGGAATTTTAAGCAATAGCCCTTGAGCTGCTGTAAATGTAGTAGTTAATGCTCCAGCTTGAAGGCTACCATGTACTGTACCGGCCGCACCGGCTTCGCTTTGCATCTCGACTACTTTAACAGGCATTCCAAAGAGATTTTTCTTGCCTTCACTTGCCCATATATCCACATAGTCTGCCATAGGTGAACTAGGCGTAATAGGATATATCCCAGCAACTTCTGTAAAAGCATAAGAGGCGTAAGCTGCTGCTTCATTGCCATCCATGGTTTTCATAATTTTACTCATTTGATTCCTTTCTAAGCTAAATTTTTATATTTAAGGAATAAAAATTTAAGACTTATATTAGTTTAATTATTTTTAACTTAAAGTTAGCAATTATATTATAAAAACTTAAAAAATAAGTTAACTATAAATTTATTTTTATATAAATTATCAGTTATATAAATAATACATAGCTCAAAATATGATTTTTCCATAAAATTAATATATAATTAATTATAAAAAATTAGCCAAATTTTTTTAGCTAATTTATAAGTTTAAACAAAAAATCAATAAATTTTATGAATTAGATATCTTGATATACTCTACAGCGCTTAAAGTATCTAAGCAGACATAATCACAGATTGACTCTAAATTCTCCCTACTCTCATATCCGCAAGTTACGCCAATACTGAAAATACCAGCACTCTTAGCTGCTTTAGCATCCATTGGGGTATCGCCTATCATATAGCTTTTTGGGCTCTTGCCAATCACTTCTAAAGCCTTTAGAATCGGCTCGGGATTTGGCTTTGGATGGGTTACATCATCTCGCCCTATAACAACGCTAAAATATTTTAAAATTCCTAAATTCTCAAGCAAATTTTTAGAATACAAAGAGGTTTTTGTGGTTACTACTCCTAAATTCGCAAATTCACTAGCCCTGCTCACTGCTTCAAATCCACCGGGTAAAAGAGTGGTTTGTGATAGGTAGTTTTGTCTATAATCATCTTTGTAAATAGCGATAAAATCAGCTATCAAATGCTCTTTAACTCCAAGTGAGCCAAACATATACTCCAAAGGATGTCCCACTAATGAGCAAATTTGAGCCTTTGTAGGCTCGGTGAGATTATGACTTCTAAAAGCCTTATAAAATCCATTTACGATAGCTTCAGTAGAGTCAATAAGCGTCCCATCAAGATCAAATAAAATAGTAGGCTTATTCATCATCTTCGCTCTCTTTCTCATATATATGATGCGTTACAAGTTGCGGATATGGGATACTAATCCCAGCTTCATCAAATGCCATTTTAACGCCTTCTAGCATAGCTGACTGCGTAGTGCTATAATTTTCATTAAGCACCCAAAATCTAGCTAATATATCAATGCTGTGAGCCCCAAGAGCGCTTACTAATACGCTAGGTGCAGGCTCTTTTAGAATTAACTCATTTTGATTTGCAATATTTAAGATTATATCCTTAGCTAATCTTAAATCATCTTTATAATCCACGCTAAAAAGTAGCTCAACTCGCCTTGTTGGTGTTAGTGAGAAATTTATAATTTTGCTATTTATGACCTGTTTATTTGGGATAATGACGCTTTTGCCATCGCCAGTTATTAGACATATACTAAACAAATTTAACTCACTCGCTACGCCGTTATATCCGCCAATATCGATATTATCCCCTATTCTAAATGGCCTAAAAAATAGAATCAAAATCCCAGCTCCGATATTGCCAAATGAATCTTTAAAGGCCATACCGATACCAAGCCCTATGGCGCCAAGCATCGCTACAAATGAGGTCGTATCGATACCAAGATTTGCTAATGCTGCTACAATGACAATTATCAAAAATATTGTTTTGGATGAATTTATAATAAAACTGGCTATTAATTTATCTATTTTGGCTTTTTGTATGACTCTTTCTATAATAAGGCAAATTCGCCAAACAATCCACTTGCCAATAAAAAATATAAGTAGTGAAAATATAACTCTAAGGCTATATTTAGCACAAAGTGCCAATATAGCCGTATAATCAAAATCGGTGATTATCTGCATAATTAATTACTAAATTTAGCATCAACACGGCGATTTTGTGCTCTACCATCTTTGGTTTTGTTTGTAGCGATTGGAGATAACTCACCATAGCCTATTGTTTGGATTCTATCTTTGCTTACACCCATATTTATAAGCACATCTGCTACTGCTTTGGCTCTTTTTTCTGATAAAATTTGGTTATATTTTTCTGAACCTGTAGAATCTGTGTGGCCTTCTAATACAACTTTATACTCACTATTCATATTTAAAACTTTAGCAACTTCTTCTATTTTAGCTACAAATTTTGGGCTTAAAGTTGCGCTATCACTTGCGAAATTAGCATGTAAATTTAATCTAATTAATTTTTGACAGCCATTTTCATCCACCACGGCACCTGCTGGGGTATTAGGGCATCTATCTTTGCTATTTAACACTCCATCATTATCATCATCGCCATCTACTACTTGTGAAGCGATAGGGGCTTCTTGGGTTATGGTAGGCTCGGATTTTTTGGTAGCACCAAAGCTACTAGCAAAACCTAAAGTATATAAAAATGTGCTATCTCCTTCTTTGAAGTTAATAGCATCTCTTGCTTCTAATTTGATAGCAAAATTATCCACTACTTTAAATTTAACCCCCAAACCAGCTTGACCAAATCCATCATCATTAGCATCATTTGCCTCTTTACTTAGATCTTGATATCCAGCACCGGCCAAGGCATAAACAGAAAATCTATCAGTTAAAGCAAAATCTTTTACTAAATTTAAATAGTATCTAGCAATTCTTGTATCATAGCCAATTTCTTTGCCATTTTTGTCTTCAAATGTAGCCTTAGGAGTGTAATCAAAGCCAAGCTCAATTTGACTAAGCCAAGATAGATCTAAATTTCTACCCAATCTTAGACCAATTAGCTTTTGGTCATCAATACCTTGAGTGCCTTCTGGGTGAGCATATCCACCAACTATAGTTAATTCATATCTATCGCTTGCAAATATCGCTGACGCCGCACATAATGCTAAAATGATTTTTTTCATTTTAATTCCTTAAAAAGTGTGATTAAATGTAATGATTAATTTAGGAATAATACATTAAATCGCTTTAAAACAATATAAATTTTGTGATTTTGAATGTTTGAGATTTATAAAGATTTGATTACTCTTTTGGGTGAAAATAACCAAAATTAAATTATCAGAAAACTTAATTTATTTTATAATGCGATTTATGGCTTTTTCGTGATTTATGAAAGTTTAAGAAAAGTAATAAAATGTGGTATCGGAGTTGGATTGCAACTCCGAAACTATTACAAAAAGGAGGTTTATCTGTTGGACATCGGAATTATATGTAATCAATCTTAACTTAATAAAAATTTATTATAAATTTTTGCTAAATAAACAAAATTAAATTTAAAAAAGCTCCAAAAGCCAAAAGGCCTTTGGAAATATGAGATATTATCTTTTTGAGAATTGCGGACTTCTTCTTGCTTTTCTGCGGCCATATTTTTTACGCTCTACAACACGGCTATCACGAGTTAGAAGGCCTTGTGGTTTAAGAGCTGCTCTAAATGTTGCATCAATAGAAGCCAAAGCTCTTGAAATTCCGTGTCTTAAAGCCTCTGCTTGAGCCGAATACCCACCACCTAAAGTCGTGGCTGTGATATCCATAGAAGTTTCTTGTTTTGTTACTAATAATGGTTGAACTACTTTAAGCTTTATAGCTTCGTGTCCGCCAAGCCAAGTATTTAAATCCATACCATTTACTGTGATTTTGCCGCTACCTGGTTTTACCCAAACTTTAGCAACTGCTGTTTTTCTCTTACCTGTTGCGTATGTTGTTGCCATTATTATTTTCCTTCTTTAGCTATTTGTGCAGTGTGCGGATGCTCACTACCAGCATAGATTTTTAATTTTTTAAGCATCTCTTTGCCTAATTTTGTCTTAGGTAACATACCACGGACTGCTAATTTATAAAGTTTTTCAGGTTTATTAGCTAGTAAATCACCAAATTTTTCGCTTTTTACGCTACCAAAATAGCCTGAATGTCTGTGATAAAGTTTCTCTTCAGCTTTATTCGCACCTGTGAATTCTGCCTTACTAGCATTGATGATGATTACATAATCTCCGCAATCAACATTTGGGCTAAATCCTGGCTTATGTTTGCCACGAAGTAGTGTAGCAGCTTCAGTTAGCAATCTACCAAATCTCTTTCCAGAAGCATCAAGAACGATCCAATCACGCTTTACTTCATTTGGCTTTGTTATCTTTGTCATAATCTTGCCTTTTATATAATTAATTTAGGAGTGAAATTATAGCGAGACTAGTTTAAAAATAGCTGAATTTAAGAAAATTTTTATATTAGAGCTTTGAAATTCGAATTTCATCATTTAATATATAAATAATACTCGCTTTTACGCTTTTTTGTGGATAAATTTGAGATAAAATATCTAGATATTCTCTGACTTGCTCTTTATGCTCATCGCTATTTTTAAGAGAGGTTTTGTAGTCTATTATCTCGATTTCATCGCTATTTACGCATAATAAATCGATGCGTTTTAACGCCCCATTAAATCCGATATCTTGCTCTTGATATAATCTTTTATCTTTTATAATTTCTAAAAATTGCGGGTTATTTAAAAGCCTATCAACTCTAGCTTTAATATCCTTTAGGCCATCTTGGTCGATAAATGCTCCAAATTTATTATACAAGCAATTTTGAGCGATTTTAAGTGAGTTAAAATCAGCAAAATCAATGCTCTCAAGATAATAATGCAGCGCCTTGCCAAAGTAAATAGAATCTAAATTTAAGCTCTCTTTTGGCTTATCACTGGTTAAAATCTCTTGTGGCGCAACCTTTTCAAATGGTTTAAGATCGGTTATTTGCAGCTTGGACTCTTGCTTTTTGTCGCTATTTGGTTTGATAATTCCTGATTTGTATTCTTTTAAATTTAGATATTCTACCGTTTTGCCATTTGATTCATACTCAGTAAAATATGAGATATTGTTGCCATTTGGATTATCTTTGGCTAAGATTATTAAGCTATGTTTAGCCCTGGTTAATGCTACATAAGTTTTATTTATAACCTCTTTTCTATCAAGCTCTTTTTGTCTATCTTGAAGCTGGATATAATTCTCATCGCCCAAATACTCAAACACCTTATTAGCTAACCTTATATCCCAGCTATCTGTCTTTAGATTATACTCCATTAAAAATTTATCTTTTTGGCTATTTTCTTTGCCTATATAATCAAGCACGATGACATGCTCAAACTGTAGCCCTTTGCTCTTATGAACGGTCATTATCGTTATGCCTTTTTGGCTATTTTTAGCGCTAGTTGTCTGGTCGTTATCGATATTGAAAGTAAAGTCATATATATCGCTATATCTGCTACTAATCTCATATAGTTTCAATAAATCAACATCGCAAGGCTCAAGCTCAAGGTATTTAGCGATGAATTTTAGAGTTTGAGCTACACTAGCATCGCTTTTTAACTCTAGTTTGGCTTTTTTGGTTTTGGTTATCTCATATTGGGCGTTTAGATATATCTCATCACCAAAAATAGAGTATTTCAAAAATGCCACCACCGCCGCTACATTGGCACTTTTGATAAGATTATTTGTAGTTTGGGTAGATACTTCTAAGCCCTTTTTTTCTAAAAAATCTTTGATATTATAAATATCGCTATTTTTCCAGCATAGTATCGCCATATCTTTATGTTCTATGCGGTTATCTTCGAGTTTTTTTATGCTATCATAAATCGCCTCTAAATACTTTTCTCTATCAAATTTAACAACCCTCACATAGCCATCATCTTTACTATTTGGAATTTGATCTATGTAGTGTGGATATTTCTTTTGAAATATCTCATTTACATATTTTACTATCTCTGTATCACTGCGATAATTTTTATCTAGGCTTTGAGCTTTTATCTGTGAAAAATCCTCTTTGAGCTTATTAAACAGCTCACTTTGACCCCCACGAAATCTATAAATACTCTGCTTTATATCACCAACATAAAAAAAGCTCCCAACGCCACTTTGACCTTCGCCAGAGAGACTTTCATCTATGAGTGGTTTTAATATCTCATATTGCTTGATATCAGTATCTTGAAACTCATCGATCAAAATATGCCTAATCTTAGCATCAAGGCGAAAATATAGCATATCGATATTTTGATTGTTTTTGTTAGTTAGAAGCTCATTAACCCAATTTGTGATATCGGCAAAACTTAGGCTATTTTCACGGCGATTTACATTAGCAATTGCCTTTTTATAGAGATCCACAAAATATGAAATTTGAGATATTTCATACTTCTCAAGAGCTAGGTAATACTCTTTTAGAGCACTTATAAACTCATCTCTAGCGGCGTTAAATTCGGCGTTGTCTCTTACTTTATCAAAATATTTTTTATCTATATCTTTTACAACCGCTTTTTCAACTATCTCGTTTAAGCTTAAATTTTTATTAAAATTCTTCACATAATTACCATCGCTACTCAATTTCAATGCCACATCACATAACTCATTATATCTATCCATTGCGTTTTTAGTGCTTGAGAGTGGGGCGTCGAATTTATCAAATTTATTTTGTGAGAGTAGAGCAAGCTTTTCAAAAAGGGCATTTTCTTTGCTATTTGTATAATATAGATATTTTGCTACTTTGCTTATCATTGAATTTGAGTTTAAGAGCCTTTTAAACTCATTTTTAACATCAATGCTATTATCATTAAGAGAGTTAAAATCTGGCATAAGACCTAAATTTAAGCTAAACTGCCTAAGAATCGTAGCAAAAAAGGAGTCAAATGTAGATATCTTTAACTCACTTGATAAAAAATCAGCCATAAATTTATCTCTAAGCGCCAAAACTTCTTCTTCTGATTTACCCAAAAGCTCGCAAATAGCATTTCGCTCGCCATCATACTTGCTTGAATCTAGATTACAAAATGTATCTGTGATCCTGTGCTTCATCTCGTTTGCGGCTTTGTTTGTGAATGTTAGGGCTAGAATTTTTCTTGGATGATTGCCTTTTAATAATAGAGCGATATAGCGAACTGATAGAGCAAATGTCTTGCCACTTCCCGCACTCGCTTCTAAGCATAAATAATTTTCAAATTTCATCTTAATCCCCTTAAACATAGAGATTTATACGGGCATATATCGCAATGTTTTGTATCTTGATAAAATTCAATTTGGGTATTATTTTCCTTTTTTAACTCATCTAAAACTTCGATTAATTTATCAATGTCGGCTTTGCTATTGGTAAATTTATTATCATCAAATGAGTAGAAATACCCCTTGGCGGTTTTATTAAATTTCGCTTGATATAAAAGCTCATAAAATGCTAGCTGTAAGGACTTTTCATCTGCTTTTCCGCTCTTATAATCAATAAGCCAAATCTTTTCGCCATTGATATCTACTCTATCAATCTTGCCTTTGATAGGAATACCATCAAACTCAGCTTCAATTTCCATCTCACATTTGCTAACGCTAAATCCATCTTTGAAATGGCTATTTTGACTAGATGCGAACTCATCAAGTTTTAGCTTAAAAATCTCGCTTTTTAGCGTGCTCTCTTTTTGATATTTGTTATATATCTGTAAAAACTCGCTTTTATCAAATTTATATTTCGATTGGGTGAAATACTCTTCTAAGGCTTCATGTATCAAATTACCAAAATCTAGCGCATCCCTATCATCAAATCTAGATTCTTCAATATTTTTGATATATTTATAATAATACCGCCTTTTACATTTAAGATAGGTATCTAAGCGAGTAAATGAGAGAGGCCAAGCAAAAAAATCGTGAGTTTCTACAATATCCCTAGGCGTCAAATCAATAGCGATTCCGCCTTGACGCAAGGCGTTTTCATATGAAATTTGCGAAATTTCAATCTTTTTAACGCCCTCAAAATCCTTAATAAATCTAGATATGATATTCTCATCATTTTCAACATAGCTGATAGATACCCTTTTGGCTCTATTTATCAAGCTTTCGTAGTAAAATCTCTGTAAATTCTCCCTATCGCTATGGCTGATTAGACCGGCATTTTTTCTCACTACTGAGCTTAGAAACATCTCTTTTTGGCTTCTTTTTGGAACAAATGAGTCATTAAAATCCACTATCACAACACCATCATAAACTCTAGAACGACTCTCTAAAACACCCATTACAGTAACTAATCCACCACCAGTCATACTCTCTTTTTTATTGGCAAAATTTAACAAAAATAGCTCAAGAAGTTCACTAAATTTAAGTTCAATCTCTCTTAAAAGATTTTTAATATTAAAAAGCTCAGTTTCTATAAACTCAGCAATTTCAGTGCTTTTTTTGATATCACTTAGTAGCAACTTCATAACGCTCTCAAAGCTTTCAAAACTCACTTTTGAATAAAATATTTCTTTAATATGATTATAAATTTGGGTTGATAAATTAAAACTATTTAGCGTAGCAAGTATTTGATTTAGACTTGGTGTCTCTTTTATATAATTTGGGTTAAATTTATAATCAAGCTCTTGAATAATAGCTTCTTTTAAAGAGTGTAAAAATATACAAATTGGATCATTGCGTAGGCTTTTACCCATAGCATAATTTAGCATATTATTTTCATCTAGATTTTGCAATACCTCTGCAAAGCTCTCATCAGGTAGTATAACAGCGATATTTTGCGGTTTTATCCCATCTCTTATCATATTTGATATCTCATCAAAAACAAAAGCCGCTTGTAAGCTACGAAGAGAAAATCCCATAATATTTATATTTGGGTTTTGGTTTAGTCTAGTCTTGCTTTCTATGGATTTATCGCTTAAATTTAGCTTATAGTTATGGCTGGTTTTGAAATTTAAATTTGTAAAATTTTTTATCTTTTCTATCGTTTTTTGGTTAAATTTACTACAATCTACACTTAAAATCAACTGAGTTTGCTTAGCGATTTTGGTTAAAATCTCCCACTCTAATGAGGTTAAAATCCCATCAAGCCTAAACTCAATCCTATCAAAATTGCTAATAAAATTTGAGTTTATTTCATAACATTCACTAAGTGTAATATCATCGTATATATTTGATGAATTTAGACTATCTTTATAAATTTTCCCTAAATTATCTAAAATTGTTAAATGTTCATCATAGCTAGCATAAGTATCAGCACTACTTAAATTAGTTACGGTACACTTTTCTCGGCTAAGCTCCTTAAAAAATGAGAATAAATAGTGCGAATTTTTAAGAAAAATTAGAAATTCATTTTTTATATTTAAAATTTTGGAGATATTCTCTACTCTAGCTACAGCATTACGCATATGCAGCAAGCACTCAGTATCACTAGCACGGCGTTTATTTGGCACATATGTAACCTCTTCAAAAAACTCAGCCGTACTAATAGCCTTTGGTAGAAGCGAATTTAAACTTAGCTTACTAGCATAAAAATCCCGCACATTCCTAGAAGTACTAAAGACAAAAAGCGATCTATTTTGCATATAACTCTACTTGATAAAATCCAGTTTTATTATCATCAACTATAATCTTGGCCTTAATCTGCCATCTACCTGCTTTGGTTAAATTTAGATCATTTATAGCCAACTTGCCATTAATATTTTGCCCATTTAGCTCTCTATCAAATTCACTGCTATCTGGACGAGTTAGCAATATCTTAGAGCTATATTTAGTAGCATTTGTATCAAATTTGATATTAAAGTTTTGATTTAATGGGACTATTGTAGCAGTTTTACCTTTGCGAAGTTTTTGAATTTCATTTGGCAATATCTTGGTGTTTAGCTCAATTTGCGGAGTTGTATCAAAGGCAAATTCACGATTAAAATTTGCTTGAGCCGCTTGAATTTCATTAAAATTATTATCAACTTTTTGATATTTATCAAAGTAATAATCATCCATATGCACAGGATAATCAAGCGAATAATATATAGTGTAAGCACATGAACATACTATGGCAAATATAGAGATTACAATTCCGTATGGCCAAAATGTTTTACGATTTTGCATTATTAACCCTTATTAAATTTACGAAAAATTAAAACAATAATCACAAGAATAATTGAACCATATATTAAGTATCTAAAGATATTTATAGTATCTCTATTTTGTGAGCCTATTGAATTTTCTAAAATAATATTTTTGCTAGCTGCTATTTGATCGGCTATATCAGCATAACCATTTAGCATAGAGGAATTATAGATATCTTTACCTTTATTTTGTGTTAATAGTGGAATTATTGAACCAGTTTGTGGAAATGGGCTTAATACTGCCTCTTTATCAAAAAGCATTAAAGCATCATTTGAAGCAAATATATCAAGCTGACCAGCCTTGCTAGAAAAATCCTTAGGAATAATAGCTAAAACAACATATGGTGCTTGAAGTGTTTTAATATGAGAACTAGCTATATCTTTTAAATTTATCCCTTTTATATTCTCCGCAGTCAATAGATCTAGACTAACTCCAGTTTTGCTCTTAAGTTCTTTACCGATTGAATTTAGCTTAATCTCCACAGCCTCACTGATAATATTAGCATTATCAATTACAGCTCCATACGCACATATATTAAGCAAAGCGGCAATAAAGCCGCTTTTAAGAATATTAAATACTCTCATCCGATGAAAAGACTATTTGGTGTAAGCACTGACCAAGCAGTTATAGCCGCAGCAATCACAAGTCCAATTACAATCAATGATTCTAATAGATTAGACATATTTACTCCTTAATTACCATAACTTCAGCAGCTTTTTCAACACTACTTTTCATCTCTACAGATGTAGGATTTACTAGTTTATATGGCTTTTGCATTACATCTTGCTGAGCCACTATACCTAGATATGTAAGCACAACTAATATAGATAGCAAAAGAGCAGTAGCAATCAGCATACCAGTAACTCCGCTTAATGAAAATACAGATCTATTTGTGTTTTCCATATTATTCTCCTTTTGAAAGCGAAATTATATATTCGCCAACAGCTTTTTCTTGAGTAGGATTAATAAGTCCTGTGCCAGTAAATTTAGGCATATGGCCAATATCCCCTGTTTTGCCACGAGCTAAAACCTCTACTACAAAATCACTTGAGCCATATTTAGTAAGATCTGGAGCCATTCCATCCATACCTTTGCCATCTTCACCATGGCAAGCCGCACAAGTAGCCCACGCTGCACGACCAGCTTCTACTAAGTCTTCATTTACTGTGGATTTAATAGCTGATATCTCTTTAGCAGTAAATGCTGCTAGTGCCTTAGCAGTAGCTTCATCAATACCATTATCAGCTGCACTTAACATATCGCCAAGCGGGTATCCTAAGCCTTTTGAACCTTTGATGATAACATCATAAATTCCTTTTTCGCTACCCCACTCTATTAGGTTAGCTGCTTTACCATTAATACCATCACCTGTGATTCCATGACATGAGGCACATTGAACCAAAAATACTTGCTCGCCAATTGCTTTTAACTCATCTTGAGTAGCATTTTGGAATTTAGCTTGGAAGCTTGCGTTATATTTTTTGACCTCTTCATTATACTCACCAATTTGTGAATATGAATTTAAAGGATATCCAGCTAGAAAATACCAAATTGCCCATACTATAGTAAGAACAAATACAACAGCCCAACCAAATGGAAGCGGATTTTTATATTCACCAATTCCATCCCAGTTATGCTCACTTAGCTCACCGCCCTCTTTTTTCACTTTCATCAGTTTAAATAGCCTACCTACGACAACTAATGTCAACAATACGATGGCTATAGCACCAAGAATAGAAAGCGAATTTACACTGTCTTCTAGATTAAACCATTTCATTTTTTAACGCTCCTATTAGTATCTTTGCTAGAAGTAGAGACACTCTCAAGAATTTCATCTTGCAAATCATCATTCAAGGCTAAATTTGAGTATTTTTCATAATCTCTTCTACCAGTTTTTTCTGATTTTTTTAGATGAAACCAATAGCTATATAGTATAACTACCATAGCTATTAACATTATATAAAAGCCATAAGCTTGAATCTCTCTCATAGTCTCTACACTCATAACAAACCTTATTTTAAGCTATTTAAATATGCAATCAATGCAACTATTTGGCGGATTTCGCCTCTAGCAAATGCATCTTTTACATCTTGATCTTTCATCTGGCTTACGATAGCCTCCGCTTCTGCTCTTACCTCTGCTTGAGCCTCTTCCCAGCTACCTAGCTTTGGCATTCCTTCTACATCATAAGGAACATTAAATACTTTTTTAACTGTAACAGCTTCAGCATAAGCAGTCTCTATGTCTGCATTTTTATTAAACATATGAGCATAAGCAGGCATAATAGATCCTGGAACTACGCTTACTGGATCTTTCATATGATTTTCATGCCAGTCAACACTTCTATAATTACCAATTCTAGCTAGATCTGGACCGGTTCTTTTTGATCCCCATAAAAATGGTCTATCATAAGCAAATTCACCACTTACTGAATACATACCATATCTATCTGTTTCAGATTTAAATGGTCGAATTAGCTGAGAGTGGCACGCATTACAGCTATCAGATATATATACATGGCGACCAGCTAATTGTAATACTGTATATGGTTTTTTGTGCTCTACAGGTCTAGCACGATCAGCAAAATCTGGCAAAATTTCAACAATACCAGCATATGCTATAAAGATAAACACAAATACCGCAAAAAAGAATGGATTTTTCTCTAACCAACTAAACATACATCCCTCCTTACGCAGCCATTGGTGAAGCACTTACTGGCTCACGATCTATAGGCTTACTTGATGAGATAGATTTCATAATATTGTAAGCAAACATAAAGAAACCGATTAGATATAATAAACCACCGATAGCTCTAATCCAATAATAAGGCACTAAAACAGTAACTGTATCTATAAATGAATAAGCAAGGTTACCATATTCATCTGTAGCTCTCCACATCATACCTTGTGTGATACCAGCGATCCACATAGATGCAAAGTATAGTACGATACCTGTAGTTTGGATCCAAAATTGTGCTTCCATTAGAGATTTGCTATATAATTCACGCTTAAAGACCCGTGGAGTCATATGGTATAGTGCAGCCATAGTCATAAATCCAACCCAGCCTAAAGTACCATCATGGACATGTCCAGGAATCCAATCTGTAAAGTGCGCTAGAGCATTTACTGATTTTATTGAAAGAATTGGTCCTTCTAAAGTAGAGAACATATAGAATGTAGAGGCTAAAACCATAAATTTAATTAGTGGATTATCTCTTAATTGTCCCCATTCGCCTTTCATTGTTAAAAGCATATTGATAGCAGAACCCCAACTAGGCAAGATAAGAACTATAGAGAATATAGATCCCATAGTCTGCATCCAATCTGGAACAGTAGAGTAAATAAGGTGGTGACCACCAGCCCAAAGATATACAAACATTAAACCCCAAAATGAGAATAGAGATAACTTATATGAAAAGATTGGCTGACCACTCTCTTTTGGTAAGAAGTAATAAATTTGAGCAATAATTGCAACTGTAAATACAAACGCAACCGCATTGTGTCCAAACCACCATTGAACTAGCGCATCATTTGTACCTGCATACATAGATACAGAGTGGATCCAACTACCCATACCAGATACTAGACGAGTAGGTACTTCCATATTATTAAATAGATATAGCATAGCCACGCCAAGGAATGTAGCTATATAGTACCATAATGAGATATATAGAGTTTTTTCACGGCGGATTCCAATTAATCCAAATATACTAACACCCCATAAAACCCACACAACAACAACTATAATATCAATTGGCCACTCAAGCTCTGCGTACTCTTTAGATGTAGAAACACCAGCAAAAAGAGTTACAACAGCTAAAGCTATAACCAATACATATAGCCAGAAGTGAAGCTTACCTATGAACATTAGAAATTTAGATTCGCTCATAGATACTTTAAGCACTCTTTGTCCAATATAATACCAGGTAGCAAAAATACCTGACAACATAAATCCGTAAATCACACCGTTTGTGTGAAGTGGTCTAAGACGGCTAAATGTTCCATATTCACCAGCTAGATAGTTAAGGTCTGGGTAAGCCATTTGAAAGGCTATCAAAGTACCAATACCCATACCAACTATACCAAAAATAATAGTGGTAAACATGAAGTACTTAGCGACTGTATAGTCGTAGTTCAATGCATTACTTGGCTGCATTAAAAGTCCTCCTGTAAAGTTTGTTATCTTTTTGAAAAAAATACTTTTAATTATATGGTAAATAAAATATAAATTAACTTAAAATAATGAAAAAATATCAAAAATTAATTTAAAAGATTTTAAAAAGAGTATAAAAGTATGGAGTTACCATACTTTAAAGCAACTCCGATAATTTGAAAATTTTAGAGTAATTTTACAAATTTACTCATCTTTGGTAGTGATTTTATAGCCAAGACCTGGGATATTCTTAATTAAATTCGCTCCAACTTTATCACGAATTCTTTTTATAAAGGTTCTAATAGCTGCATCACTTACCTTCTCTCCTGTCCAGACGCTTTGTTTAATCTCTTCATGTAAGACTAATGTATCAATCCTTTGAGCTAAAATCGCTACAAATGCTAGCTCTTTTTTAGTCAGCCCAATCTCCTCACCAGCACTATTTATTAGAACTCTTTTGGTTTTATTAAATTTAAATCCATTTCCAATCTCTATTTCAGATGCTACACCAATTTTCTCTTTAGCAAGCTTACAAATAGCATCAAATAACTCTTCGATATCAATTGGTTTAATTAAATATTTATCAATTCCTACATCAATCGCACTTAGCAATCTCTCCTTTTGGCTAAAGGCACTTAGCACCATAACAGGTGTAAATCTAGATATGCACTTAATCTCTTTAGCCATCTCTAAACCATCCATTATAGGCATTACTATATCTGTAAGTACTAAATCTGGGTTGTATTTTTTAAATTTTTTTAGCCCTTCATCGCCATTTCCAGCTACAATTACCTTTTTAAAAACATCCTCCATGATATTAGCTATTGAAGTTCTTATTTTCTCCTCATCTTCGACAAACAAAACAGTTAGGTTTTTTAGTATATCATTCATCATTATCTCCGTTTAATGGTATTTTAATTTCAAAGCAAGCGCCATTTTCAAGGTTGCTTACACTAATTTGACCTTGTAATTTGCTCACAATTCTCCTAACAATATATAACCCCAAACCTGTTCCTACATTTGGATGCTTGGTAGTAAAATATGGATCAAATAACTTATCACTCACACTATCTTCTATCCCACCAGCATTATCAAAAATCGTGATTATAGCATATTTGATCTGTTGATTTGTATCATTTTGAATATATGCTCTTACATTTACTCTCTTATC
The DNA here is from genome assembly GCF_002139495.1 of Campylobacter sp. P0085. Classification (NCBI taxonomy): domain Bacteria; kingdom Pseudomonadati; phylum Campylobacterota; class Epsilonproteobacteria; order Campylobacterales; family Campylobacteraceae; genus Campylobacter; species Campylobacter sp. P0085. Next base: position 18,840 of record NZ_MJKB01000003.1, read on the forward strand.
TTTTATATTATGCTGAAAAAAAGCATCTTTTGAATTTAAAAATAGATTTATAAATATCTGAGCCATCTCATTTTGACGCCCTACTATATAGATGTTATCATCTATATCTATCTCGAGTTTTATAGATGCATTTTTAAAAGTATTCTCTAGCATTAAAATCGCATCTTGAGCAGCATCTTTAAGAGAAAATCTTTCATCATCACCATTATTAGTAAAAAAATTTCTAAAGTTATCAATAATACTACTCATTCCTTTAATCACAGCCTTTGAATGCTCATAAATCTCAATAAATTGTGAGCTTGGCTCTTTAGTGCTTTGTTTGAGTTTATATAAATTTATACTTAATTCATTTAAAGGTTGACGCCACTGATGTGAAATATTAGCCAGCATTTCACCCATATTAGCTAGGCGGCTTTGCTGAAACATTAACTTACTTTGTTCTTCATTTTTAGCCACCTCAATTGCTACACGCTCTTCTAGTTCTCTATTTAGTTCAACTAATTTTTTAGTCTTACGCAAATTATTTTGCGCCCTCATAAGCCTTTCATTTAACTCAATCATCTCAGTAATATCATAACAAATCGCCACAAATTCCTCAATTTCATTATTATCATCTAAAATCGGGATAATCGTAGTATTTAGATAAACAGCTTTGCCATCTTTAGTTCTATTTTTAATCAATCCTTTGTGAATTTTTTTATTTAAAATCGTCTCCCAAAGACGTTTAAAATACTCAGCTGGCACATCTGGATGACGAACGATATTATGCGATTGTCCGATTAACTCATCTCTTAAATAGCCACTAATCTTACAAAACTCATCATTAACAAACGTTATAATCCCATTTATATCAGTTTTTGATACGATATTGCTCTCATCAATGGCTCTTTGATATTGTTGTAATCTCATTTTAACACCATGAATCCTAAATATAAAAGATAAATTCCATACCCAAGCATAATCAAAAATGAAGCTAAATTTATATAATTTTTAAATTTATTACTCAAAGTTGACAAAATCCATCCCGATCCCATCATTACCGGAATTGTACTAAGACCAAAAATAGCCATAATAATCGCCCCATTTACCAAAGACCCACTTCCAAGAGACATAGCTAAAAAATAATATACGACCCCACAAGGTAAAAGTCCATTTAAAAATCCTAAGATTAAAAATGAGATAGTACTATTTTTTTGTCTAAATTTACCAAGTAATGGTATAATCAATGAACTTAATTTTTGATTTTCAATACAAGAAAGGAGTTTACCTCTTTTAAAAATGCCAAAAGCCAAAATAATTAAAACTACTCCAGCAAAAAATATAAGTAAACCCTTGCTAACACCGCTAAAGATAACTGCTGAGCCAAAAAGTCCAAACAAAAGACCCAAAATTACATAAGCTAAAACCCTACTAAGATGATAACCTAAAGATAAAATTAGTCTAGTTGTTCTATCTTTTTGACTAAGCTTTACAGCACAAGCTACTACAAACCCGCCACACATACCAATGCAGTGCGAAAGGCTAAAACCAACCGCAAGTGTAATAGTAGCAAGGATGGTAGTAAGCTCCATTATAGAATTTCTATAAATTTCTTAAATATATATTTGCTCTCATTTGGGCCGCTGCTTGCTTCTGGGTGATGCTGAACTGAAAATACTTTTCCACTATTATAACATACCCCTTCAATAGTATTATCAAAAAGATTTCTATGGGTAATTGTGGCTACTTCGCAGATATTCTCTGGAACATTATAGTTATGATTTTGCGCTGTAATCTCTATACTTTTTGTCTCTAAATTTTGAACTGGATGATTGGCTCCATGCTGACCAAATTTAAGTTTATAAGTCTCATAACCATAAGCATTTGAAAGCAACTGATGACCAAGACAGATACCAAACATCGGAATATTAGCTGCTATTAGTTTTTTAATCTGAGCAATCTCATTAACTAGCATTCTAGGCTCACCAGGACCATTACTTAGAAATACTCCATGAATTTGACCTTTATTAAATTTGTCAATTAAAACTTCACCTTGTACATCATGCGGATATACTTCAAGTTCAAGACCAACACTACAAAGCTCATTTAATATATTTCTTTTAACACCATAATCAATAACGGCAACTCTTTTACCAATTGAATTTACACTACCATAAGCTTGGTTTTTATGCTCCCATCTTGAAACAGTGTGAATATATGGCTCTTTTGTGCTTACGATACTTACATAATTTATCTCATCGATTCTAGCACTACTTTCTAAAGCTTTTTTAAGCTCATCTTTATCACTAATCTCAGTTGAGACATATACTCTTAAATTTCCACTATCTCTTAACATCTTAGTTAAATATCTTGTATCTATATCATACACACCAAATTTGCCTTGGTCGTAAAAAAACTTTTCAATATTTTGTGTTGATCTAAAATTACTTGGATTGGCATTAAAATTACGCATAAATACGCCACTTGCGTGAATTTTGTTACTTTCTGTATCATCATCATTTATACCTACAATCCCAATTTCAGGCATAGTAAATACAATAAACTGTCCAGCATAACTAGGATCTGTAATAATCTCTTCATAGCCAGTCAAAGATGTATTAAACACAAGCTCGCCAAAAGCACTTCCACCCTTACCAAAAGCCTTAGCTTCTAAATAAACACCATTTTCTAAATAAATATATGCCTTCATTATATCATTCCTCTTTTGCTAAGCTCTTCTTCATAGAGTCTTTCAAATATCAAATCATACTCCTCAGTGCCTGGTATTAGCTTTTTCTTATAGTTTTCTAATCTATCTGCTACGCTATCTTCGATAGCTTCATACTGTTTTAAATAGCTTTCTATTGCGCCATAGATCAAATTTTTAACCCTATTTTCTGAAACGCTATAATCGATTAAATTTTCTCTCCATAATCTTTGTAAAATCTCATGCGATAGACTACTATAACGGTCATCATATGAGAGCATTACTCCAAACTCTTTGGCCAATTTTTTCTTAATCAACCAAAACATATTCTTGCGATCAATTTGCATAAAATCGATCTCATTCTCATTTTGTTCCAAAAGCTCTTTTACACGCTCTTCTAGGGCTCTTTCTTTATTTATATCAACACAAAGAATCTCTCGAGCAACGGCAGTTATAGGCTCTGTACCGCTTTTAAATTTAACAAAACCAGAGCCTAAGAGATCAGTTGTAATCTTTCTTGCTATATATGGAGCATGTGGAAGTTTAATACGCATTTAAATGACCTTTATAAATTTTTGACTAATTTTATCAAAAAAATATATAAAATCAGCTAAAAATAGCAAGATAAATTAAATTTATTTAGTTGAATTTAAATCCTTAAAAAGCTCATCATTTTTCAAAATTTGCGTAAGTTCAGCTGCTATTTGCGGATCCATCTTAGCAAATATTGTCGATATCTTCTTTGGATCTAGCGCATGCAAAACCTTTGCTGCCTCATCACGTGGAAGCTGAGCAATTATGGTGGCTGCAGCTCCGTCTTTCATCTTAGCATAAACGGCTAAAATCTTATCATTTGTAATGCTCTTGATCTCAGATAAAATTTTCTCATTTTTATCAAGCATTTTTTTAATATTTTCTTCTTTTTGAGAAATCTGCGCTAAGGTTTTATTTAGATCTCTTTCTTTAGCTAAAATCTGTTCTTCACGTTGATTAAATAGCGTATTTGTTGCAGCTCTATAAGCCTCTAGCTCTTGGCGCGAGCTATCTATTAATTCTAAATTTTTAGCAATCTTTGCCTCTCTATCGGCTAAAATCTCATCATTATTCTCACTTGTAGCATACAACAAACTAGCCAAAAATATAATAAAATATATAAATTTCAATACCTATCCTTATTTAAAAATGAGTGCCTCATAGTTCCCATATCATCTAGATTTTTAGCCTCTTTTTTTCTAAGATTTTTTAACTCTTTTTGAGTCTCTTCTTTCTCCATATATTTAAATTTTTCAAGTTCAATATAGGCCTTTTTATACTGAAATTCAAAATGCACAATCTCTTTTTGAGTAAGCAAAATCTTCTCTTTAATCTTATCTTTTTGCATTCTTAAAAGCTTTTGCTGCTCGATTGTGGCTTGAATTTTCATTGATGAGCCTCTTTTGGGAAATTTGCCCATATTAAGCTCGGCATTGATTGCATCTATAGAGCGAGTAAGCTCACGAAATGTAGCCTTGGCTCGTGCTAGGCTCATTTCAAGCTTATTTAACTCCTCTTCTTTGACTTTGACTATTTGGGTAAATTGATTACTCATCTTAGTATTGTATCACTCCTTTCAGGACTTGTTGAGATGATACTGACTCTAACTCCAGTTAACTCCTCAATACGATTAATATATCTCTTAGCATTTAGTGGCAAGTCATCATAATGCTTAATTCCACTAATGCTATCCCAACCCTCAAGCTCTTCATAAATAGGCGTAACCTCATCTAAATTTGCAGGCATATAATCAATTATCTCTCCTTGATATTCATAAGCTTTACAAATTTTAATGGTTTTAAATCCATCTAGCACATCAAGCTTCATTAGTGCATAGCTATCAACGCCATTTAGCATTGAGGCATATCTAACAGCTACAGCATCTAACCATCCACATCTGCGTCTTCTACCGGTAGTTGTGCCGTACTCTTTACCCACTTCGCACATAGTTTGTCCATCTACGCCGTGATCTTCTGTTGGGAATGCTCCATTGCCAACTCTAGTTGTATAAGCTTTTAAAATTCCAATCACATCGCCAATACTTTTTGGACTAAGTCCAAGCCCAGTACAAGCTCCAGCTGCAATAGTATTTGAGCTAGTTACATATGGATATGTTCCGTGATCGATATCTAGAAGCGTTCCTTGAGCGCCTTCAAGGAGAATTTTTTTATTCTCACTCATTGCTCTCCATAAAATTTGAGTAGTATCAGCAATATAAGGCGCTAAAGCCTCTTTAAAACCTTTAAGTTCTTGATAGATCTCATCTTTGCTAGGAATTTGCACACCAAGAGCATCTAAATAAACCCTGTTAGTTTCAAAATCATTCATTAAATTTGTACTTAATAGCTCAGGATTTAAAAGCTCGCCAACCCTATGCCCTGTGCGACTAATCTTATCAGCATATGCTGGGCCAATACCTTTACCAGTTGTACCTATAGCCTTATCGCCTTTTAATCTCTCTTTGGCTTGGTCAATTAGCGAGTGGTAGGCTAAATTTAAATGAGCTCTATCACTAATGTAAAATCTTCCTTCTAGATTCTTAAATTGTGACATTTCTTTGATTAAAACATCAGGATTTACCACTACTCCATTGCCAATTATATTTATAATATTTGGGTGTAAAATACCACTTGGAACTAAATGAAGCGCATATTTTACGCCATCTACCCATATAGTATGACCAGCATTATGTCCGCCACCACTTCTACATACTAAATCATAATTTTGCGAGAGCATATCTACGATTTTACCTTTACCTTCATCACCCCACTGAATTCCAACAATTAAATCTGCTTTTGTCATATCAATCCTTTATTTACTTCTTAAATTCTCTATCACAGCATCGCTAAATATAGCAAACCCAGCTGAGATGTTTCCATCAATTTCATAGCTTCCACCACTACTTAAAATGCTATTATCGCATAAAAACCTAAAAAATAGCTTATCATAATATCTCATTTTAGAATAATATAGCGGTGCATATATTCGTTTATCATAGTTACTAGCTAATCCTTTTATCGAGTTTAATGGCTCTTTTAGCTCACTTGGCGCAATGGCAATAACCGCATCTATATCAGCATCGCTTTTTATATTTGCTAGGCGGTTTAACCATGGTAAATTTAGTCCCAAAATTACTTCTAATCTACCATTTTCAAATACGCTAATTGGTAAATTTAGTAGCTGGCAAATAATTTTTGGAATTTGAATATTGCTAATTTGCAAATGCGCACTAATACCAAATTCTCTAAAAATCTCACTAACTATATCTATGCACGGCATAATACTGCTATCGCCTAAAATCTCAGCACCGATTTGATAAATTTCACTAGTTGGATGTTTAAATACCGGCTGAATGTAAAACCACCTTTTAGTATCACTATCTTTTAATCTTTTTGTAGTAATCCTAACTACATCTATTGTGCTATCGCTACGAAGAGCAATCTCTAAATTTTGCTTATCACCAAAACGAATTAAATTCTCAGGCTTTACGCTTTGACGCTGATGATGGCTAAAATATGGAGTGATAATCTCACTAAATTCATTCTTTTCTAAAATTTCAGCTGCTTTAGCTTCAATCTCTCTTTTAAGCTTAGCGCTAGCGCCAAAATATAGCTTTGACCCATCTGGGATATCGTGTTCATAGATCTTTTGTGTATCCAAATTCAAATTCTCTCCTTACTCCATTATTTTATAAAATTGTGCCACATATCGCTGAATTATCTCATGTTCATCTTTAATAGCTGTGATTACTAGATGCTCTTGATAAATTTCACCGGAACGATTTTTATTATAGATTCTTCCACTCCAACTACCAAAATGCTTAATATCAGACCACATTTTAGCATAAAATACATTATCATGTTTACCTGAATGCAGGATTTGCGGTTTTTTACCAATAACTTCTTTTTTGCTATATCCAGTAATTTTTGTAAAGCTTTCATTGACATCTAATATATTTCCAGTTGCATCACAAATTAATATTCCATTAATAGAACTAAGCATAATCGCCTTAGATATAGCGTTTTGAACTACAAAATTATGATGATCACTAATATCTGTAGCAGTACCAATAATCTCATCAGAGTCATTTAGTGTATCTAGGGCTTTGGCTTTAATTCGAACATAAATTCGACTTCCATCTTTTTTAATTAGCCTTATATCACACTCAATTAACCGTGAACTGCCATCTATATACCTATCTAACTCATCAATTAAAATATCAATATCATCTCTATAAACAATTTTATATATATCCTCAATAGAACTAACTCCCATATCAATACTATTTTTATATCCTAAAAACTCAACAAAATCAATACTAAATTTAAAAATACCACTTTGAGCGAAATACTCAAAGCCTAACAAATTACTGCTTAAAATTCTACTTTCATAGCGTTTTAATTTACTAGATAAAATCTCTTTTAAAATCTCTTGTTCAGTGCTATCAACTAAAAACATAGTAACTTCTGTTTTGTTATCTTTATTTTTCATACTTGAAACAAAAAGTCTAAACCACCCATACTCGCCACTATTTAACCTAAATCTATAAGCTCTATCAAGCTCTTTTTTCATATCATATATGCTATTTTCTAATTTTATCTTTCTTTCTAACTCCAAGCTTAATGGAGTGATATCATCACTATGACATAAAGTTTTTATATCAATTTGTTTAACATCATTTGGAATTAATAAATTTGCATTTGAACTAAGCTGAGTGCTCATCCAGCTCTCATCATAGATAAATTTAATAACAATTGCAGGATTATGCTCAATCATTCCAATCTCACTATTTAGACTCTCTATTTTTTCTTGTGCTTTTGAAGCATCTAAAATAATCATAAAATATGAATCATTAAAATATAAGCTTACTGGAGTGCTAATCACCTCAACAAATTTAATCTCACCACTAGCTAATTTATGCTTATGATAGTTAGTTTTTGCTCCATCATTTACACGAATATCAAATATACTCATTGTTAATAGCTCGCCCTTAGAGTAGCCATAAAATTCCACCGCACAACGGCTAGCATCCATTATAGAGCCATCTTTAGCATCGATAAATAAAATCTTTATATCACTTCTATCAAATAATAAACTATAATATTCCATATAGTATTTTAGGCTATTTTGTGAGCATACCCACGATGTAAATAAATCATAAATATTTTTATTTATATGATAAAAATCAAAATTTGAAACTGGATCGATAATCTCTTTGCGAGCCAGCTTATCAATAAACATTTTAGTATTAGCAATTGGTATAATAAGATTATTTTTAATAAATAAAAATATCTCCAAAAGTAGTACTAAAAGCATAATCGCAAGCGTTGAAAAGCCTAAATATACGACATTGCTTATATTATCATTAGTAAATATAAAATGCAAGCTAAAACCACTCATAGCAAGAAATATCGCTAAAATAATTATAGCTCTTCTCAATAGTCCAGAAGCAAGAAAAACTTTGCCGTATCGCATATACCTAACCTTTGGCATCACTAAATTTACATAATGCAAGACTAAATTTTATCGAAATTTTAATAAATTCAAGCTAAATATATATTTTTAAAAGTTTTTAAGAGATATTTTGTTGAAATTTAGATAAAATTATCCAATGAAATTTATATTTTATATGATTTTTGCTAGCATTATTCTAAGTGGCTGCACTTTTAAATCGCCACTATTTAATTTAACTTCAATATATGATGCTTATACTATCAATAAAGATGAACGAGGAATCTACACAATAATAAAAGATAATGTAATACAAAAAAAACTTCAAGCAAAAATCCTAGCTAGTGCAAATTTAAGCAATTTTCATCTAGATATAGTCTCTCAATGGGGCGAAGTATTGCTAATTGGAGAGGTTGCTACAATGGATGATAAAATAGAACTGATCAATTTAGCTCGTGATACAATGGGTATAAATCATATTAAAACATATATAAATTTCAAAACGCCAAACGCATGTCACTTCTTTGATGAATTAGCATTGCTAACTAAAATTAAAACTGATCTAATAGCTGATCCGCTCATTGATAGCACAAATATCAACATTCATATCGTACAGTGTGATGTAGTTTTTAGCGGTGCGGTCAATAGCATTGAACAAGAAAAACGAGCCTTGTGGTACGCCTTGCATACTGACGGAGTTAGTAAAGCGTACTCATTTTTACATGTTTTAAGATAAATTCACTCCTTTGTTATTATAAAATACGACAATAATAACTCTAAATTTATCTAATAAAATTGCTATAACAAATATATCTTTTTGTAAAATAACTTTATTTTGTTAATTCACATATTTTTAACATATTCTTGAAATAATTTTGCCAAATTTAACTCAAAGGATAGATAATGAAAGTCTCCAAACCAATAGCTACTACAGCGACTATCGCTACATTTGCCATTGTTGGTGTTACTGGTGTTTTTATGTTTTTTGATCTTAAAAACTATGGTATCAAGATAGCCCACGAATATATCGGCATAGTAATGGTACTTGCATGTGTGCTTCATATATTTGCTAATCTTGCGCCATTTAAGAAATATTTTACTGGCAAAAAACTTGGCTTTATAAGTGCTACCATAATAGCTGCTATAATATTTGTGGTTTTTGCTTCAAATTCAAACAAGTCAAAACTACCACAAAAAGAGCTATACTCTAGCTTTATGAGTGCAAATTTAAGTAGTGCGATGATGGCTTTAAATAGTGATAAAACTGCGGTTAAAAAATACTTAAATAGTAAAAATATTGAATTTGAAGATACCAGCATTAAAGAGTTTATCTCTAAAAATAATTTAAATGAAGTTGAATTTATAAATACTCTTTTAAATCGCTAAATTATAGAGCCATCTTAGGCTCTATAATTGCTTTTTATAAAATGAAGAGATCATCGCAGGAAGCAAAATTAACGCCCCAAGAAGCATCATAAGCATAACCAAATCAGTTAAAACCCCAAAATATATAGTCGGCCAAAAATTACTAAGACTCATCACGCTAAAGCCTAAAAATATTGCAAAAGAGGTATAATACATAGCATAACCAATACTTGCGTGTGAACGCTTTACTGCACTAGAGATAGTATGCGTACGATTTTCATTTTTAAATCTATGAATATAATGAATTATATCATCAACCCCAATTCCAAGACTAATAGCAGCAATTGTAATACTCATAATATCAAGCTGGATTCCTGCAATCCCCATTATGCCAAATACAGCACACAAAGGAACAAGATTTGCAATAATTCCAATTAGTGATAGCTTAATACTTCTAAAAATTACTACAAAAACCAAAAATAGTGCCAAAACTACAAATATAAATGTATCAGCCTGTGAACTAAAGAGAGCTTGAAGCATATTATTATATAATACCATTACGCCAGCTACTTGAATCTCTACTGGTTCATCTTTTAATAGTTTTTGCAAATCAGCCTTGAGTGATTTGACAAACTCATCACGGCGTAAATTTGGATCACTATCGATAGTTCTAATACTAAATCTTGCCTCATTATTTTCTATATTTATATATGGTGTTAAGATTAGCTGCTTATACTCATTAGGTAAATTTGTATAGATTAGCGAAAGTGCAAGCGGATCAAGCTCCTTACCATTATTTATACTTTTTCCTACTTCAAGTAAAGTAGCAAGCGAGCTAACATTTCCAACAAACTCACGCTCAGCAATAAATTTATTAACTCTTTTAATAATATCAAGCCTATAAGTATTAAACCAGTATTGCTCCTCTTGACTACCGCCAAATTCATCTTCAAATTCGCCTAGTTCATCATCACTATTTTGCTCAATTGGTTTAAATTTAATAATCACATCCAAAGGAATCGTTCCACCTAGCTCTTGATCGATCACCTTCATACCTTGGTAAATTTCAGTATTTGATTTAAAGTATCCTATAAAACTATTTTCAACCCTAAGCTGACTAATACCATAAATACCAATAACTACTATAAACAAACTAATTATATATATTATTTTTGGTTGATTTATGGCAAATTTAGCACACCACTGTGTGAATTTAAAGTGATTTTCAAAGCTCATTTTGGGCTCTTTTTTCTTAAGCATCATAAGCAAACTACCAAAAATAAAAAACGCCACCAAAAGCGATATAGAGATACTCACACTCATCATCGCCCCAAGCATAATAATTGGTTTAATATCGCTTAGACAAAGTGATAAAAATCCAATTACTGTAGTAAAAATTGCAAAAAAGCAAGGTGTAAATTTAGAACGCAAAGTAAGATAAACTAACTGCGCATTTGTATAAATTTTATGTTTTAAATATAGCTCACGATATGCTACGATTAAGTGAATTACCACTGAAATTGTAATGATTAGCTGAAGGGCTATATAATTAGAGCTAATTACTGTAATCTCATAACCTAAAAGCCCAAATAGTCCACTTGCTAAAATTACACTTAAAAAACAGACAATCACTGGTAAAACTACAAATCTAACTTGTCTAAAAAATAACCATAAACAAAACCCAAGAAGCACTAAAACACTACTTCCATAAACTGCTAAGTCATTTTTAACAAAGCTTATCATATCATCAGCAATCATACTAATGCCGCCTAAAAATAGCCGCTCATCTCCCTTATAGCGCTCTATAATCTCCCTAATTTTAGTAATATTTTCATGTTCAACAATCCTTTGAGCGTCTCTATATTTTTTAAATTCAATTTCTAAATTTGCTAATTTTTGGCCAAACTCTTTTAGATTTGCTCTTTGTTCTAAAAATCTGGCATAAGTCTCATCATCTTTTAAATTTACTACAATAGCTGTGGTTTTAAAATCACTACTAACTAATGAGTTTTTATATAATAAGCTATTCATTAACTCATCTTTGGCTCTGGCCATATCGATGCCAGTTTTACTTAAATTTGGCACATCCTCTATTAATTCACTAATGCTTAAATTGGGATTATTAGTTAAAAGTGGGGCTTTTAAGATTGAAAAAACTGAATCGACACTTTTTAAATTCTCAAGCTCTCTTGAGATTGCTGCGATTTTATCTAGACTATTTTGGTTTAAAAGTCCTAAATTTGGTGTATAAGCAATAACTAAAAAATTCTTACTATCATAGCGTTTAGTAATATCACGCCAAATAGCTAAATCCTTATCATTTTCAAGTAATAAAGTCTGAGTAGAAGCATCAATCTCAAGCTTATAAGAAAAGACTCCAATTCCAAGGCAAATAAGCAAACTAAACGCTAAAACAGCCTTAGGAAATGCGACAATTAGCTTAAATATTTTTTTCATTTAACAGTGGCATTATGATCAGCTGTTGCATTTTGAAGACGCTTTATAATCTCATCAAAGCCTGCATTTTTACTTAAATCATTAAACTGACTTCTATAGCTTTGAACTAAACTCACGCCTAAAATATCAATATCATAGATTAGATAATCACTCTTATTTGCTGGGTGAAATTTAAAAATTAATGGATAATTTTCGCTTTTATTTTTTATTACAGCATAGACATTGTATCGATTTTTGTTTCCCATTTCGCCTTTTACAAACTCAATCTCTTGATCACTATAATATCCAAGCTTTTGCGTAAAAGATGCCTTTAAATTTGCTACAAATTGTTTTTCAAACTCATCTTGCTGTGTAGGATTTAACATACTATATTGCTTAGAAAGAGAGAGTCTAGCCATCAGTGAGTAGTCAAAATATCCATCAAAAAGCTTAAAAAGCTCTAAAGGCTTTTGCTCTTTTACTATAGATTTATCATTCATTATCTCTATTGCTTTTTTAAAATCACTCTTTAGCGTATCATCAATTTTTTTAAACTCAATTCCAAAAGTTACACCACAAATTAAAAATAATAAAAATAAAACTTTTTTCACATTGCCATCCTAATTTTTTTAATTCTACTCTTGAATCAATGCATTTCTACGTTGTTCATAGCCATCTTTTATAAATGTATATAAGTCGATTGCACCACTAGTAAGCTTATTATATAGTTCTGGATCTTTAGAACCATCGTTAATTAGCTGCCATGATTTAACAGCTAAATTTAGATGAAAATATTTATGACCATCATCAGTAAATATCTCATTGGTATAACTCAATGGATTAATGAAAAAGTCCCCACTCATACCTATTAAATCACGCAAATTTGTCTGTCCTAAAACTGGCAATACTATAGGAAAACCACTACCAATTCCCCAATATCCAAGTGTTTGACCAAAATCCTCATCGTGTCTTTTAAGCCCATAAACATTAGTTGCTACATCGCTAATCCCGCCAAAACCAATTATAGTATTAGCAATAAATCTTAGCGTCTCCTCTCCTGCTGCTGCAAATTTAAATTGTAAAAGATTATTAACTAAACGAATTGGATATATAATATTATCAAAAAAATTGCTTATAGCATCTTGAGCAGAATCTGGCATTATATAATCATAGCCTTTAAATGTTGGTATCAAGATATTTTGATATACAACATGATTAAACTCGGTCATAACCCTATTATATCCACTAAGCGGATCAAAACTGCTAGTAGCATACTCATCTTCAAATGAATCAATATCATCAGCAAAACAGCTAATTAAAAATATAAAACTAGCCAAAAAAATCCTAGCCATAATATTACCTCATAAATTAAAAAGACAATATTATATCAGTTCAAACTTAAGTTAGTATGAATTATAAAATTTACTATATTTAGTATATTTTATTTTTATTGTTTTCAAATATAAACCCAATTTTAATAATAAAATATTATAATACGCTAAAGAAAAATAAATTTAAAAGAGGTTTTTATGAAAGCTAGGATAAATCTTGAGCTATTTTTAGATGATGAAGTAGCCCTTTTACCAAAGCATATCAAACTTCTAAAGGCTCTAGATGAGACCAAAAGCATCACTAGAGCAGCAAATGCAGTTAATATCTCGTATAAAAATGCTTGGGATTGCCTAGATCTACTTAACTCCAAAGCTAAAGAGCCATTAATTGCTAGGGTAAATGGCAAGAGAAAAAATAGTGGTAGCGAGCTTAGTGCATATGCAAAAGATATTATAGATGTGTATGAGGCGATTTTAAAAATTCAAAATAATTTATTAGATGAAATCTGTAGCAATCCAGATATTCATGCCATAAATAATCTAAAAAGGAACAATATGAAGTTAAGCGCTAAAAATCAACTTCAAGCTACAATCACAGATATAAATATCGGCGCAGTAAATGCGCAAATCACAGCTAAATTGAGCGATGGAACATTGCTAAAATCCATAATCACAATAGATAGCCAAAAAGAGTTAAACTTAGAAGTTGGCAAAGAGGTTTTATTTATCTTTAAAGCATCAAGCGTAATTTTAGCTAAAAGCGATGATAATGAGCTTAAAATTTCTGCATCAAATAAGCTAAAAGGCAAAGTAACTAAAGCTACAATAGGTGCAGTAAATGCCAAAATCGCCGTAAATATAGGCAATAATCAGACAATACACGCTATCATCACTAACGAATCAGCCCAAGATATGAGAATCAATGTCGGTGATGAAGTTGAGCTATTTATCAAAGCTAGTCAAATTATCATAGCGACACAGGCTTAGTTTATTACTTGCTTGGTATTAGTCAAGCAAGAGTAATTGCTAACTTTTTAAAATATAAATATATAATTTATATTTATAAATATCCATTTATTTACTATTTTTTCATATAATTATAAGTATAAATTTATAATATTAGGAATAAATATGAGATCAATTTTTCTACTTTTAGCCTTGATGGTTTGCTCTTTTGCCTCAACACTCAATGTAGCCGCAGCGGCAAATACAGCCTATGTCTTAGAAGAGATAAAAAGCGAATTTATCAAACTTCACCCAGATGCTAAAATCAACATAACATTAGGCTCAAGCGGTAAATTAGTAGCCCAAATCAAAAATGGTGCCCCTTTTGATCTATTTTTAAGCGCAAATATAGATTTCGCTGATGTATTATATAAAGATGGTTTTGCTCTTAATAAACCTGTTATTTACACTAGCGGAAGCGTGGCTATTTTGAGCGTTAGAGGCTATGAACCAAGCCTAAACTCATTAAAAAACAAAGATATAAAAACAATAATAATAGCCAACCCAAAAACCGCCCCATACGGCGCTGCCACGATAGAAGCATTTAAAAATGCTGGAATTTATGATGAGATTAAAGATAAAATCATTGAAGCAAATAGCATAGGCGATGCTCTAAATCAAACTATAAAAGCTGGTGATATCGGTTTTGTCGCAGCTAGTGCTTTAAAGGCCAAACAGATGCTACAATATACCAATTATGCTATTTTAGATGGCTCACTTCATACTAGTATAGACCAAGCAATGGTAATCCTAAATCATGGTAAAGAAAATAAATTAGCTAAAGATTTTTATGATTACTTGCTTAGCAAGCCGGCTCAAGATATATTTGTTAAATTTGGATATAAAGCGATTAATTAGGCGAATTTATGATCCATTTTCACTGCCAAAAGTCCTTTGATGGATTTAAGCTTGATCTTGAATTTAAGATAAATAATGGCGAATTTGTCGCATTATATGGCAAAAGTGGTAGTGGTAAAAGCACGATATTAAGGCTACTTGCTGGATTTGATAAGCCTGATAGCGGAGTTATTAGCAGTGATGGGGTGATATATTATAACAAAGATATATTTTTGCCCCCACAAAAGCGAAATATCGGATATCTTTTTCAAGATTATGCTCTATTTCCTAATATGAGTGTGATACAAAATCTACTATTTGCCAAAAATGATATTAAATTTGCTACTGAATTACTAGAATTAGCCGAGCTTTTAGAGTTTCAAAACGCCTATCCGCACACACTCTCTGGCGGTCAAAAGCAACGCACGGCCCTAGCAAGGGCTTTGATGAGGCGACCTAAAATCTTGCTTTTAGATGAGCCTTTATCTGCTTTAGATGCGAAATTACGCATTAAACTCCAAGACTACTTAAGCCAAATTCACAAAAAATATAATATGAGTATAATCTTAGTTAGCCACGATAAACACGAAATTTACAGACTAGCTAACCATATTTATGAGATTGACAATGGCAAAATCATCCAAAGTGGCACCCCAAAAGAGCTATTTTTAAGCTCAAATTTGGATCAAAATATCAATCTATTAGCTACAATTTTAGAGATAAATAGCCAAAGCATAACCTGCGAATACGCAAATCAAATTTACAAAATTCCAGCTACAAATATCAATAAATTTAAAATCGGAGATACCATCACTCTAAGCACACAAATATCAAATTTAAAGGTGGATATATGATAGATTGGACGCCACTATTATTATCATTTAAATTAGCTATTATATCTACGATTATACTCTTTATCATATCTATATTTTTCGCTTATATCGTTGCTAGATGTGAGTTTAGATTTAAGCCTGTTTTAGAAAGCGTGATATCCTTGCCACTTGTATTGCCGCCTTCGGTGCTTGGATTTTATATCTTGATACTCTTATCGCCATACTCATTTTTGGGCGAATTTATGGAAAAATATTTTGATATTAGGCTTGTATTTAACTTTACTGGCCTTGTGATTGCTAGCTGTATCTACTCATTGCCTTTTATGTTTTCGCCGATTTTATCAGGGTTTAAATCCCTGCCAAATTCGCTTATAGAAGCTAGTTATAGCCTTGGCAAAGGCAAGCTTACTACCTTGTTTCGTGTCGCTATGCCAAATATCAAGCCATCACTTTTGAGCGCTATTATCATTAGTTTTGCTCACACTTTGGGCGAATTTGGAGTGATTTTGATGATAGGCGGAAGCATAGAAGGCAAGACTAAGGTAGCTAGTATCGCTATTTATGACGCTGTTGAGATATTAGATTATAAACTTGCGCATATATATTCAGCGATTATGCTTATAATTAGCTTTAGTGTTTTGTTTTTAGTCTATTTCATAAACCAAAAAATAGAGAAAAAATAGTATAATACCTAAATTTATTTTAGGGGATTTTGATGAAAAATATATTTTTTTGCCTTATAATTAGCTTGGTATTTTTAGGTTGTAGTGGGCCTGCTTTTACTAGTTATCTCTCAACTTCTAATCCGATTTTTATCACTGAAAATATAAAAGGCAAGAGCTTTAGTATATCTTCACAAAATTTCAGCGAAAATTTTGAAAATAATCTAAGCTCTGCCCTAATCCAAAATGGCTATAAAAAAGCTACTCAAAATCCAGATATCGAAATCAAAATTACGCTAAATTACCTACGCCAAAATAGCGATATTAAGAATAATAATTTTATGGAATTTGGCTTTGGTAGTGGCGGATTTAGGCATGTTGGCTTTGGTAGCAGCTTTGGGAATGGATACGAAAATGAGTATTTTTACGATGCTCAAGCCTCGCTTTTAATCGCTCTTAAAGATAGCAATAATTATCAAACAAATTTAAATCTACAAAGCCAAAAATCTAGCTTTGAGTACCCTCAAACTCAAGCTATAGATAGCTTTGAGCTTAAAATAATATCTAAAATTATTGAAATTTTAAATGGATTTTAACCCGAATTTAGCCACAAAAGTTGATTAAAATAGTATATTTTTAACCATCAAAATAAACATAATTATATATAGGCCAAGCGCCAATTTTTTTTGAGTATTTTTATCAACTTTATGGCCAAATTTAACACCAAAATATACCCCAATTATAGACCCAATCCCAATTGTAAATCCGCTTTTATAATCCACAAGTCCCGCATTTGCTAAGCTTATAAGCCCAGAAAATGAGCTAAATATAACAAAAAATAGCCCAATTGATATAGCTTTTTTGATATCCATTTTCAAAAATCCCACAAATATCGGTGTTAAAAATAGCGCCCCGCCAATCCCAGCCGATATCGCCACAGCACCTACTAAAACCCCCACACCAAACATTATAAATTTAGATATCTCTTTAGGATTATCATTTTTCACATCTGCTTGAAAAAATTTAATTATCGCCACCATCAACATAAATAACACCACAAATTTCAAAGCGATACTAGGCATAATAGATACTATAAATCCGCTAAAACTCGCCCCCACAAGTCCGCCGATACCAACCACAATCCCATCATTTAAAACCAATTTTTTATTTTTATAATTCACATAGCTACCAAATAGCGCCCCCATAAACATCTGAAGCACACTAATACCAATCGCACTTTTAATATCAAAACCCAAATTTAAAAGTATCGGCACCAAAATTGTCCCACCACCAATACCAAAAAACCCACTAATACACCCTATACCAACACCGATAGCAACAAAAACAGCAATCGCCCATAAAAGGCTCATATCACCTAAAATCACACTAAATCCATCAACCATTTTTCTACCTTAAATTTGATTTGGAATTATATTAATCCTAAGATAAAATCTAGCTTTGAAATACTAAATTTTAAGATTGATAAAGAAAATTTTTTGTATAATATTTTTTTAAAAAAACTTTTTGGAGATAAGATGCTTTTACTCTATGATCCAACCATATATTTTAAAGAAATTTTACGCCAATATCCAAAATCATATCTAGCTGAAGATGAGACTCAAGCAATCATCGGAATTGATTGTGAGTATATCAGCGGAGATGACTTTGGCAAATTAAACGATAGAATAAAAAACGGCAAAAAAATCTCAAATTTCGCCGGGCTTTTTGGCGTTTTAAGCTATGAAGCAGTATATAAATTCGAAAAAATCGGCGAGCTTAAGCCCGCATTATATGAGTTTCCATTATATCATTATAGCGACGCTAAAGCCTATCTTCACTATGACAAACAAAGTAAAATTTATAGCTTTTATGGCGATAGCAACTACTTTAATAATCTTAAAGATATTAAGCCACTTAAATCAGATAAAAGCTATTTTTACACCATCAAAAGCGACTTAAATAGCCAAAAAGCCGACTATTTAAAGATGATTGAAACGGCTAAAAATTATATAAAAAATGGTGATATTTTCCAAGTAGTCTTATCCAAAACTTTAGAGCTACAAAGCGATTTTGATCCACTTGAATTTTATGAAATTTTAAAATCACAAAATCCTAGCCCATATATGTTTTACTACCCAAGCGAATTTGGCACCATCGTAGGTAGTAGCCCAGAGCTAGTAGTAGAGATCAAAAAGGGCATTATCCACACAAGCCCGATTGCCGGGACCAAAAAGCGTGGAAGAGATGCTAATGAAGATGAAATTATAAAAAATGAGCTTTTAAATGATGAAAAAGAGCTTAGTGAGCATAGAATGTTAATTGATTTAGCTAGAAATGATATAGGCAAATTCGCACTTCCAAGTAGCGTAAAAGTGATAAATCCTATACATATTAAGCTTTATGAAAGTGTAATGCATATCGTAAGTGATATATACGCAGAGCTTAAAGACTCGTCATCAGCGATGGATGCGATAGCTACGATATTTCCTGCTGGCACACTTAGCGGTAGCCCAAAGATAAGAGCGATGCAAATTATAAATGAGCTTGAAGAGCATAGCCGTGGAATTTATGGTGGCGGGATTGGATTTTGGCATTTTAATGGTGATATGCAAATGGCGATTTTGATTCGTTCAGCTATATTTGTGCCAAATTCAGATTCCAATCGTGTATTTATCGGTGCTGGTGCTGGAATCGTATGGGATAGCATAGCACAAAATGAGTATGAAGAGATCTGTAACAAACGCAAAAGCTGTCTAAAAATCTTCGAGCAATACGCAACCAAAAGGGATAAATAATGATTTTAATGATTGATAATTATGATAGTTTTGTCTATAATATCTATCAATATATCTTAGATACAACTAATGAGTCTATAAAATGCGTTAGAAATGATGAGATCACAATTGATGAGATCAAAGCCTTAAATCCATCTAAAATTATCCTAAGCCCGGGTCCAAAACACCCTAAAGATAGTGGCGTTTGCTTAGATATTTTAAGGGCGAATTTAGGCATTCCTATACTTGGAATTTGCCTTGGGCATCAAGCTATCGGGCTAGTTTATGGTGCTGATATCAAGGTGCTTGACACCCCGGTACATGGCAAAATATCCCAAATTCATATCCAACAAAATAGCCTTATATTTAATGGCTTACCAACTGAATTTAGTGTAATGAGATACCACTCTTTATATGTAGATAATCTACCACCAAACTTACAAGCCACAGCTTATAGCAGCGATGGGGTTTTGATGGCGTTAGAAGATAGTAAAAATCAAATTTTTGGGATACAATTTCACCCTGAAAGTTTCTTTAGCCAATATGGCAAACAGATAATAGCGAACTTCGTCTCACTAAATAAAAAAGATAATGAAGAGCCTAAAAAAGCCAATTTCGCACCATTTCTTACCAAGCTCCAAAAGGGCTTTGCCCTTGATAGTAAGGATTATGAGATAATATGTAAAGAGATTTATAAGAAAAATTATGATGAAGTCCAGCTTGGGGCTTTACTAGTTTTAATAAGCGAAAAATCCCTATATCCAGATAGCTTAGCAGCACTTGTGAAAAATATACTAAAATACTCAACTACATATAGTGATAACTCCAAAATGATGGATATAGTAGGCACAGGTGGTGATGGTTTAAAAACGATAAATATCTCCACAACAACAGCCTTCATACTAGCATCTTTGGGTATCAAAGTAGCCAAACACGGCAACAAAGCCATAACCTCCAAAAGCGGTAGTAGCGATGTTTTAGGTCAAATAGGCATAAATCCTGGTAGCGATATCGAGCATTTGAAATTTAAACTCAATAACCAAAATTTAGCCTTTTTTCATGCTCCATATTTTCACCCTATTACAGCTAGCGTGCGTGATGTGAGATTAAGGCTTGGAGTGGGAACTGTGTTTAATATCCTTGGGCCACTTCTTAATCCAAATTTAAGCCTTAGCAATCAAGTAGTAGGAAACTATCTTGAAGAAGTTAATGGGCTAATTGCGGCTACTTTATTAAATTTAGGTCGCAAACACGCTCTTGTCGTGCATGGCATGGATGGAATGGACGAGATAAGCCTTTGTGATGAGACGCTAATTCATGAAGTAAAAGATGGCAAAATACTAGAATATAAGATCACGCCAGAGCAATTTGGCTTTAAAAGGGCATTTCATGCTGATATTGCCGGTGGCGATGCTAGTTACAATGCCGAAATTTTAAAAGCCACACTAAAAGGCGAGCTTAGTGGGCCAAAATTTGATATAGTACTTTTAAATGCGATGTTTGCTCTATATACAGCAGATGGCGCCAACTCTCCACTAGAAGCTAAGAATATAATCCTAAATGCGATTAAATCCGGCAAGGTTTGGGAGTTTTATCAAAGCTATATTAAAGGCAGTAAATGAGCGAAAATAAAGAGTATCTAAGTGAGCAATTAATCAGCTATCTAGGCAATAAACGCTCACTCCTATCAAATATCATCAAAGTGATAACTGATATCAAAAATAATCTTGCCAAAAGCAAGATATCATTTGCTGATGTTTTTAGTGGTAGCGGCATAGTCGCAAGAGCTGCAAAAACCCATTCTAGCATAATCTTTGCCAATGATTTAGAGAGATACTCATACATTATAAACTCATGTTATCTATCAAATTCCAATCCAAATTTGATAGATAATCTATCTAAATATTTTACTCAAATTCAAAATAATTTCACCCCAAAAGAGAGCTTTATAAGCGAACTTTATGCCCCAAAAAATGATGAAAATATCCAAAAAAATGAAAGAGTTTTTTACTCTAGGCAAAATGCGTTAATTTTAGGCGGTTTAAGAGATGAAATATCTAAAATTCCAACTGAATTTCAAAAATATTTTATCGCTCCACTGCTTAGCCAAGCCTCCATCCACTCCAATACCGGTGGGATTTTCAAAGGATTTTATAAAGACAAAGATGGTGTTGGTAAATTTGGCGGACAGGGCGAAAATGCATTGAGGCGAATTTTAGGCAAAATAGAGCTAAAAATGCCGATTTTTTCAAATTTTCAAAGTGAATTTGAGGTTTTCCAAAATGACGCTTTGGAATTCGCCAAATCCATATCAAAAGTCGATATAGCCTATTTTGACCCACCTTATAATCAACATCCTTATGGGTCAAACTACTTTATGTTAAATTTAATTAGCGATTTTAAAGCTCCAAATATAGGGCAAATTAGCAAAGTTAGTGGCATACCAAACGACTGGAACCGCTCAAAATATAATAAAAAAGCTAAAGCGAGCGATGAATTTTTCAACCTTTTAAGCGAATTTAAAGCCAAATATCTAATCATCTCATTTAACTCAGATGGCTTTATCAGTATGAATGATTTTTTGATAAATTTAGCAAAAATTGGCGAGGTTAATAAGGTCGAGATCAAATACCCAACTTACAGAGCTAGTAGAAATTTAAACTCAAGAGATTTATATGTCACAGAGTATCTTTATATCGTTAAAAAAGGATAAAAAATGGCAAGTAGCGATGATTTGAGAAAAAATAAAAATCAACATAAGGCAAAAAATGTAAATTCTAAATCTGATGATAGAAATATTGGAATAGCTATGGATAGAACGATTGAATATTTAATGAATCGTTTTAAAAATATACAAAATTTCGATGGATATTATTTTGAATTTGGAAAATCTTTATCGCTAAAAATAATGATGGATAATATCAGAAATGGCGGTATTAGAAAACAATTTGATACAAATTGGGAAGAAAATACTATCATGCCAGACGGTGGATTTTTGATTTTAAAAAAGAAAGATGATGAAAATTATCAAAAGTTGCTTCTAGCAGCAGAAGTTAAACGACAAGGCACAAATGATAAAAGACTAGCAGAAGGGCTAAAACAACAGGCTCGTGGTAATGCGATAGAAAGGCTTGGAAAAAATTTAATCGGAATAAAAGCGATGATGAACCATGAAGATATAACACCATTTGTATGCTTCGGACACGGAGATGATTTTAATCAAGATGATATAACGACAAAAAATGTTTTTTCAAAACTTAGTACAATGAACGAATTTTACTATCTAAATAAAACTTATATTTTCAAACTTGACGGCAATAGCGAACATAACAAATTTGCACCAGTGAGTATGTATTTTAGAAAAGACGAGTGGAGTATTGATGAAATGTTTGAGATTATGAAAGAAATTGCCGAGACTTCTTTGAGATATTACATTTTTTAGGTTTTAAGATGAAGCCATTAATCAAAATTTGCGGTATCAAAAATTTAAACGAAGCCAAAAGCGTATGCGAGTGCGAATTTGACGCTCAAAGGGTTGATTTCATCGGTGTGATTTTCGCTCAGAGTAAAAGGCAAGTTAGCTTAGAAATGGCTAAAAATATTGCTGATTTGGCTCATAAATTTGGTATAAAAGTTGTTGGAGTATTTGCTGGAATTGAGTTTGATAAGATAGCCAAGATAGTGAATTTAGCGAATTTAGACGCCGTTCAAATCTATGAAAAAGTAGATGATAAGGCCAAATTTGGTTGTGAAGTTTGGCAAGTTTTTAGCGTGGGTGAATCGTTGCCAGAGCTTAATGGGAGTTATGATAAAATATTATTTGATACAAAAGGCGAAAAAAGGGGTGGAAATGGGGTTAAATTTAATTGGGATTTATTAAAAAATTTAGATATCAAATTTGGTTTAGCCGGTGGAATCGGTGTAGAAAATTTAAAAGAAGCTATGAAGCTTAAACCAAATTTAATTGATATAAATAGCAAAATAGAAGATGAGTTTGGGTTTAAAGATAGCAAAAAGATATATGAAATTTTAAAAATAGTTAATTTAGGAGATTTAAGATGAATGCAAAAGCCTATTTTGGTAAATATGGTGGCCAATTTGTCCCTGAAACCGTGATGAGCGCATTAAATGAGTTAGAAGTTGCTTATGAAAAGATAGCTAGTAGCGATGAGTTTAAGGCTGAGTTAAATGAGCTTTTAAGAGATTATGTAGGCAGACCAAGCCCATTGTATCACGCCAAAAGGCTAAGTGAGCATTATGGGCATGATATCTATCTAAAAAGAGAAGATCTCAATCACACAGGAGCTCACAAGATCAATAACGCCCTAGCCCAAGCTTTGCTTGCCAAAAAAATGGGTAAAAAGAAGGTCTTAGCCGAAACAGGTGCTGGTCAGCACGGCGTGGCTACTGCGACTGCGGCGGCGCTTTTAGGCTTGGAGTGTGATGTTTATATGGGTGAATGCGATACCAAAAGACAGGCTCTAAATGTCTATAAAATGCAGCTTTTAGGGGCTAATGTAGTGCCTATTAGCGATGGACTTGGCACGCTTAAAGAGGCTACCACGGCAGCTATTCAAGCGTGGGTAAATGAGATAGAAACAAGATTTTATGTGATTGGTTCAGCTGTTGGGCCTCATCCATACCCAAAAATCGTTAGAGATTTCCAAAGTATAATTGGCACTGAAGCCAAAGCACAATTAGATGAAAAAGGCGTAAAAGCTGATTATATCATCGCTTGCGTGGGCGGTGGAAGTAATGCTATAGGTATATTTTCAGCTTTTTTAGATGATCCAAGTGTAAATATAATAGGCGTAGAAGCCGCTGGGCTTGGTATAGAGACTAAATACCACGCAGCAACTCTAACTAAGGGCGCTGATGGCATAATCCATGGAATGAAAACCATCGTTTTACAAGATGAATTTGGAATGATTTTGCCCGTTCATAGCATAAGTGCGGGGCTTGATTATCCAGGTGTTGGACCCGAGCATGCGCATTTACAAGATATAGGTAGAGTGAGCTACTACGCTGTTAGTGATGATGAGTGCATAAATGCCCTAAGACTTCTATCAAAATTAGAAGGGATAATACCAGCTATTGAGAGCTCTCACGCCCTAGCTTATTTAGATAAGCTATGTCCTACACTACAAAAACGCTCAAATATTGTAGTAAATGTAAGTGGTAGAGGCGATAAAGATATGCATACTATAATGGATTATAAAAAAGGAACAATATATGGATAAGATAGCAAATGCTTTTAAAGGCAAAAAAGCAAATATCGGCTACATTGTAGCTGGATATCCTAGCTTAGAATACAGCAAAGAGTTTTTAAATTTACTTGATGATAGCGTGCTTGATATAATTGAGATTGGAATACCTTATTCTGATCCTTTAGCAGATGGCAAACTTATAGCCAATGCAGCATTTCAAGCATGCCATAACGGAGTAAATACAACAAAAGTTTTTGATATGCTAAAAGGTGTTAAAACCTCTAAAGCATTGGTATTTTTAGTATATTACAATATTATTTTAGCTTATGGCGAAGATAAATTTTTACGCCAAAGTTTAGAGTGTGGAATTAGTGGAATTTTAGTCCCTGATATGCCTTATGAGGAGAGCTGCGAGTTTGCTCTTAAATGTCAGCAATATGGCATTAGCTTAATTCGCCTTATTGCCCCTACAAGCACTAAACGCTCAAAAGAGATTCTAAGCGGCTCTAGTGGATTTATATATGCTGTTGGCTCTCTTGGCGTAACAGGTGGCGAACAAAGCTCACTAGATAGACTCAAAGATATGATTGAGTTTATAAAAGACAATACCAATTTACCTGTCGCCATAGGCTTTGGGGTCAAGAATGCTAGCGATGTCAAAAAGGTAAAAGAGTATGCAGATGGCGCAATTATAGGCACAAAAATTGTAGAGATTACAAGCAAATTTGACCCACAAACCGCACATCAAAAGATAAAAGAGTTATTTGAATAGTTACACAATTTGGCTAAATTTCAAACTAAAATCAGTCAGAATTTAGTCAAATAAACTCTTTTAAAGCTAAATTTTGTATAATATTAGCCAAAACTTAAGGAGATTATAATGCTAAATGCTATCAATTATGCTACTAGACACTTTTGCACTGATGTATTTGGTTACGAGATAAAAGAGGGAAAAAGTCTAGGAAAAGACCTATATGGTGCTAGTATTCCCTTATATAAAGATGATATAGAGTTTCAATTTTATCTATATTTTAAAAAAGAGACTTTAGAGCTTTTTGTAGATAAACTATTTAACACTGAAGAGGCTAAAAAGACTGATTTAGGCGATTTAAGCAGAGAGGTAGCTAATCAAATCGTAGGTTATGCCAAGCATCTCTTAAGTGATAATAATGATGGAATTTATAGGCTTGGTACACCTGAATTTCTAGGCAAAGTCGAGAGATTTCCAGTTAGACTTGAAAAATCTCATATCTTTAAAATAAAAAATAAAACTTTCAAAATAGGTTATAAAAAAGTATGAACGGGACAAATACAAGCCAAAATGGATTATTTCGTGACTACGATGAGTTGCTAGATATTGGCGTAGAGTTTATTAGCGATCTTGGTATGACTACTATTAGTGTACGTGAGCTTTTACGACTTGATGTTGGTTCAGTTATAGATTTAGATAAACCAGCTGGTGAAAGCGTAGAACTATACATCAATAATAGAATATTTGGCAAGGGCGAGGTAATGGTATATGAAAAAAACTTGGCAATCCGTATAAATGAGATATTAGATTCTAAATCTGTAATCCAATATTTTAGAAGAGAGCTAATATGAAAATTTGGCTTTTAATATTTATAGCTTTGCCAATTTGGGCAGCAAATTTACTTACTCACAATATATATGAACGTGATGAGCGTATCGATATTATGCTTAGTTTTGATGCTCCATATGATGGCACTATAAAACAACAAAATAACGCTGATTTAACCTATATCATCCTAAGCGATCTATCTTTAAAAGGTCAAGTAAGCAAGCAGATAAAATCAAATATTATCCAAAATATTTTAATTACCTCAGCTAATAATAGTGCTACACTGCAGCTAAAATCATCTAAGCCAATCTCTATAGTTGCCTCTAAAACTAGTGATAAATTTGGTCTTAGAATTCGTGTAACACCACAAATCCCAATGAAATCTACCAATCAGTTAGCTATAGAAAAAACTGCCCAATCAGCACAAAATATCAAACCAACACAAGTTGCAAACACTCAACCAAAAGAACAAAATCCACTAGCTAATATCCCGACCAAAAAAGATAGTGGTGATGATATGTATACAAACTACATTATAGTAATTTTAGTTCTATTTACACTCTTTGTTTTTTTAATGTTTATCAAAGCTAAATATACAAAAAAAAATCAACAAGCCAAAAGCATACAAACTACTAAAACTACTATAAATACACCAAAAGTTACGCCAAATCCAAAACCATTTGATATTGCTACACCAAATCCACAAGTATCGCAAAATTATCAAGCCGCTGATTTTCAAATAGAACAAAATCATCAAAGTACTACAAATTCACAATCGGCACAAAGTTATCAAACAGCTCAAGATTTTCAATCTTCACCAAATTTGCAAGCAAACTCAAACTATCAAACCGCTTCAAATTTTCAAGCTACTACAGCTTCTATAAGTAACTTTGATTGGAGCAATGAGAGTGTAGATGTCCTTTATGAAAAGTCATTAGATGCCCAAAATAAAGTAGTTTTACTAAACTACGAAAACCAAAAATATTTAGCCTTAGTAGGCAATTCAAATGTACTTTTGGATAAATTTGGCGAAGATGGAATAAAAAGTCAAGATGATTTTGAACTAATTATACAACAAAGCAAGCCAAAACTAAATAGCTATCTACAAGAGCGTAAAAATGCTCTAAGTAGCTACAAAGATATGATGGATAAAGAGTCAATTTAATTAAATAAAAGGAAAGATATGAATATTAAAAATTTAAATGATTTAAAAAAATTTACCGATGAGATTCGTTCTCAAGCTGGCTATAAAGATCCAATTGCATTTGCAATCGGTAGAAGCATAAAAGGTAAATCAGCCAAAACAATCAGCGTAAATTACGCAGTAGTAAATATGAATGAAAATTATGGAAGTGCAGCTGTATTAAGCTGGGCAATTGAAAAAAATGGTATAAAAATCGATAATAGTGGGAGTGAATTTGTAGCACCGATTAACTCGGCTATTACAGCTGATGCGCTTAATATATTTGATTTTTTACTAGATGAATGCGAAGGCGATAAACATAAAAATGTTCAAAATCTATTAATAGTAGATGAGATTTTAAATGATGGCGAGATGGAAAACGATGTTGAGTTTGTAGTAACATTTTTATATAGCGATGATGCGCCAAAAAGCGTTGAAGCTGTCTATCTAAAACTATATCTACTATCACTAAATAAAGCCGAAATTCGATCACTAAATCTTAATGGCGCTTTTGGTTTATTACCAAATCTAGCCTGGGATAGTGATGGCAATCCACACGAATTAGACAATTTAAGAGAGAATGAAATTTGGCTAAAGATGAAAGGCTGGTATCCAAATATTGTAAGCGTAGATAAATTCCCACGCTACTTAAATCACATAATACCAAGCGATAATACTAGAATCTTAGATAGTGCAAAAGTAAGAATGGGTGCGGTCCTAGCACCAGGCACAACAGTAATGCCAGGCGCTTCATATATCAACTTCAACTCTGGAACAACTGGATCAGTAATGGTAGAAGGTAGAATCTCAAGCTCTGTAAGCGTAGGAGATGGAAGCGATGTAGGCGGTGGTGCGAGTATTTTAGGCGTACTAAGTGGCACAAATGGCAATCCAATTAGCGTAGGTAAAAGATGCCTTTTAGGTGCTAATTCAGTAACTGGTGTACCTCTTGGCGATGATTGTATCATAGATGCTGGTATAGCAATTCTTGAAGGTACAAAAATATATATAAGCGATAAAGAGGCTCTTGAAAAAGTAAATCCAGGGTTTAAATTTGATAAAGAGATATATAAAGCACTTGAACTAGCCAATCTAAATGGAATTCACTATCGCCAAAATAGCCAAACAGGTCAAATCACAGCTAGCATTAGTAAAAGAGCTATTAAGCTAAATGCTGACTTGCATTAAGGAATAGTAATGGTTGAAATCAAAGGCCTAACTCATCGTTTTGGCTCGCAACTACTCTTTGAAGATGTGAATTTAAAGCTAAATTCGCACAATCGCTATGGCCTAATCGGCGCAAATGGTGCTGGAAAATCTACATTTTTAAAGATTTTAAGCGGCCAAATAGAACACACTAGCGGCGATATCATCATAGAATCAGGCAAGAAAATTGGCGTCTTAGGACAAGATCAATTTGCATTTGAAAATTTTACCTTAAAAGATGCTGTTTTATGGGGAAACAAAAGACTATATGATGCAATCAAGGAGAAAGAAAAGCTCTATTTAAGCGAGGAATTTACTGATGAGATTAATGAACGCCTTAGCGAACTTGAGATCATCACTGCTGAAGAGGACCCAACATATGAGTATGAAACAAGGATAGAAAAAATCCTAAGCTCACTTGGCTTACATGAGTATGATAAATTAATGAGCCAAATCGAAAGCAGCGATAAGGTAAAAGTCTTGCTCGCTCAAGTGCTATTTCCTAAGCCTGATATATTATTCCTCGATGAGCCGACAAACAACCTTGATATCGATGCTATCGCTTGGCTAGAAAGAGAGTTAATCAACCACGAAGGCACGCTAGTTGTCATCAGCCATGATAGACACTTTTTAAACCGAGTTTGCACTCATATATTAGATGTTGATTTTAAGCAAATTAGAGAATTTAGCGGTAACTATGATGATTGGTATATCGCAGCAAATTTAGTCGCTAAACAAGCTGAAATGGAGCGTGATAAGAAGTTAAAAGAGCGTGAAGAGCTTGAGAAATTTATAGCTAGATTTAGCGCTAATGCCAGCAAAGCAAAGCAAGCTACAAGTAGAGCCAAACAGCTTGAAAAACTCCAAATCAATGAGATTAAAATATCTAGCCGTCGTGATCCTAGTATACTGTTTAGGATTAATCGTGAGATCGGAAATGAGTTAATCGAGCTAAAATCAGTAAGCAAAAAATTTGATAATAATGTGATTTTAGATAATTTTAATTTTAAGATGAATAAAGGTGATAAAATCGCAATCATCGGCACAAACGGCGTTGGCAAAACCACTTTGTGTAAAATTCTAATGAGTGAATTGTCAGCAGATAGCGGAGATATCCATATCGGCGCTACAATCGAGCTGGGCTACTTCGCTCAAGATAGCTCAAATAAAATTACTGGAACATTGAAACTATATGAGTGGCTACAAGATAGCAAAAATAAAGACCTAGATGAGATCCGTAAATGCTTAGGTAGAATGCTATTTAGTGGAGCTGAACAAGAAAAAGAAGTTGGCAGTCTAAGCGGTGGAGAAAAGCATAGATTAATGCTATCTAAGCTTATGCTACAAAGGGCGAATTTGCTTATCTTGGATGAGCCAAATAACCATCTAGACCTAGAAGCTATCATTGCCTTAGGTGAAGCGTTATATAACTTTAGTGGTAGCTGTATCTGTGTTAGCCACGATAGGGAGTTAATTGATGCCTTTGCCAATAGAATATTACACCTAAAAGGTAATGGTGAAATTATAGATTTTAAAGGTAGCTACGAAGAGTATCGTACAACCTATGCAATGGATGAGAAGTAATGCAAATTTGGCTAAACTCGAATCTAATTAATATCGCTGATGATACCAATCTAGCCCAGCTCATAGAATCTCAAAACTATGATAGCAATAGAGTTGCTGCCGAAGTTGATATGCAGATAGTCCCACGGACTATCTGGAGTGAATTCAAACTAAAAGATCAGATGAAAATCGAAATTGTTGAATTTGTCGGTGGTGGCTAAGTAGTTAATTTAATTACTATATCATTATATACATTAAGAAAACCATTAAGGCAATACTCTACTAAAGCCTTTTTGTATTTCATACAAATTACTATTTTTTAAATAAAACCATTATATGTGTCATAAGTAATGCATATAATAAAAATAAACACTTATCCATTTAATCTTTTAGCAAATTTAGTCTTATTGCCTAAATATACAAATGTAAGTACTTCAGCCACAGCCTTAAATAGCGTAGCTGGAATCTGATCATCAACATCGCACAATCGGTATAACTCACGAGCCAATGGTGGATTTTCTACTATTTGCACTCCATGCTCAATGCCAATCTGTCTAATTCTTAGCGCTAAATGATCCACGCCTTTAGCTAGCACTACAGGCGCTGATTCTTTATCTTTATCATAACGGATAGCTACAGCATAGTGAGTTGGGTTAGTTATAATAGCATCAGCTGCTGGAATATTTTGCATCATACGCTTCTTGGCTGCTTGCATCTGAAGCTGACGAATTCGCCCTTTGACACGAGGATCTCCATCCATTTGCTTGTATTCATCTTTTACCTCTTGTTTAGACATCCTAAGCCCTTTAAAATATTGATACCTTACGATAAAAATATCTGCAATTGCAATCAGCATAAAGAGCAAGAGCATAATCCCAGCTAGAATAAACATTTTATTTCTAAGCCAAACTAACTGGTCAAACATCGTGTAAAACATTGTATAAGGCAACTCGGTAATAAATTGTAAAAATACGTAAAACGCACAGCCAAAAATTGCCGAAACTTTAACTACAATCTTAACCGTCTCCACGGCTTTTTTGAGTGAAAAAAGATTAGCAAGACCTTTAATTGGGTCAAGTTTAGAGAAATTTGGCGTAAGCGGCTCGGTAGTAAAAATAAAACCAAACTGCATAACATTAGCAATAATACCTGCGATCATCACGCAAATTAATAGCGGTAAAAGTATAAGCAAACACTGTAAAACCGAATGAATTACAATTTTAAAAAACAGCTCCCTAGTAAGCGGAGTACCAATTATATCTTGATAATATAGATACAAATTCATCACCCTATCGCCCATAAATCCCATCAAAGCAATGAGTGCTACACATCCTACAAGCAATGTTACAAAGCCACTCATATCTTGAGATTTAGGGACATTACCTTTATTTCTAGCATCCTCAATCTTCTTGGCGGTAGCCTCTTCGGTTTTTTCTTGTTCGTCTGCCATTTAATCTACTTAGTTTCGTTTTGCATAATCATCATAACCAAATTCACGCCAAATAGCGACATTGCCACTCTCATCCATCATTGCCAAACTTGGAAGCTTAACGCCATTAAATGTGGTATTTTTAACTATTGTATAGTGAATTTGATCCTCAAAAATTACCCTATCGCCAATATCTATTGGCTTATCAAAGCTGTAAATTGGCTCACCAGCCTCAGCTCCTACTATATCACCAGCTAAGCAAGTCGCTCCACCAAATCTGTAACAAAATTTACCATCAACTCTCTCGCCTCTAATTTTTGGACGATATGGCATTAAAATCGTATCAGGCATATGACATTCAGCAGAGGCATCAATTATACAAGTTTTTTGCTCATTATCTACAATATCAAGCACACTTGCAATCAAAAACCCGCACTCCCAACCTACAGCTTCACCTGGTTCAATATAGACTTGTACACCATATTTTTGGGAAAAGTTTTTAATTAAATTTATTAATAGCTCTATATCGTATCCTGCTTTTGTAATGTGATGGCCTCCACCAAAGTTAATCCATTTCATATGTGGAATAATCTGACCAAATTGCTCTTCAAATGCTTTTAAAACAATCTCTAAGCTTTGAGCACTCTCCTCGCAAAGTGCGTGAAAATGCAATCCCTCAATTCCATCAAGCTCGCTAAATTCAAAGTTTGTTTTAGTAATGCCTAAACGAGAATATTTTCCACATGGATTATACATATCAGTTGGACTAGCTGAGACATTTGGATTGACACGTAAGCCTATGCTAGCTTTACTATTTTTAGCCTTAGCAGCAAATCTTCTCCACTGTGCAAAACTATTAAAAACAACATGATGGCTAATTGATAAAACTTCATCTATATCATCATCGCTAAAAGCTGGAGAATAGGTATGAATTTCTCTAAAACCATGCTCTTTAGCATATTTAGCTTCTATTAAACCACTACATGTAGCACCATTTAACATTTTAGAGACAAGTGGCATACCAGGGGAAAAAGCAAAGCCTTTAAGCGCACAAAGCACTTTACCTCCACTCTCCTTAGCAACATGACTAAGTATATTCAAATTTGACTTAAGTTTCGCCTCTTCACAAACATAGGCTGGAGTTTTAATATCTTCTAATTTCATGTTAATCCTAAATTTAATTTTGGTATTATATCAAATTTAGAATTAAGATAATTTTATGCTTTAAGTGTAAATTTAGATGAAATAGCTGCAATATCACCAGAATTTACTAAGGCTAAAACAGCTTCTTTAGCATGAGATAAAATTTTATTAAGTTGCGTCATCTCACTATTATCAAATTTACCCAAAACATAATCAATAACACTCTTATCACCACGCCCTATACCTATGCGAACCCTATCATAATTATTACCTATTAAAGAATCAATAGATTTGATTCCATTATGGCCACCACTACTTCCGCCATTTTTAAATCTCATCGCACCAAAAGCGATATCAAGATCATCATGGATAACAATAATTCGATTAGGTTTATAAAAATCATTTACAGCTTTTAAGGATTTGCCACTTGAATTCATATATGTGGATGGTTTAAGAAGGAGAAGTGAGCCATTTTTGTATAGCTCACCTTGAAATTTAGCCGAACTTACATCGCTATATCCACCATCTTTTAAGATTAGATCGATAAGCATAAATCCAACATTATGGCGAGTATTTTCATACTCTTTGCCAATGTTGCCAAGTCCGGCTATTAGAGTCATTACTTAGCTTTTACCACACCTAAGACAGCTACACGACCTGCATCGATGATGCGGACATTTTGTGGAGCCTCGATATCACGAACTAAGATAGTATCATCAATATCAAGTGGCGATACATCTACTTTAAAGCTATCTGGAAGGTCTTTGCCTTTACATTTAACTTTTAAGCGTTTTTTAGATTGTAGTAAAACACCTTTATTTTTGATACCTGCTGGAGTACCTACAGGGACAACTGGGACAAGGTATTTAGACTCAACTTCTGGTAAAACAACTTTTAAATCAACATGTTTTAAAATGCTTGTTACTGGGTGTTTTTGGTAATCTACAACCACAACATTATAGGTTTTACCACCTACGCTGACATCAAATTTCAAACCGCTTTTAGCCTTAACAGCTTTGATAAAATCATTTACTTTAAAAGCAGCATTGATATTTTCAATACCTTTTGCGTAAATGTTAGCGATTAGATAACCATCTCTCCTAAGAGCTTTCGTGCTTCTTTTGTCAATACTCTCTCTAACAATGCCTTCTAACATTATCTTTCCTTAAAATAAAATAAGCGGCAATTATAGCTAAAAAAT
Source organism: Campylobacter sp. P0085 (assembly GCF_002139495.1). Taxonomy (NCBI): domain Bacteria; kingdom Pseudomonadati; phylum Campylobacterota; class Epsilonproteobacteria; order Campylobacterales; family Campylobacteraceae; genus Campylobacter; species Campylobacter sp. P0085. Next base: position 52,764 of record NZ_MJKB01000003.1, read on the forward strand.
CTAAATTTAAGCTTATGATAATGATGTCAAAATTTCATCAAAAGCCGCTACAAATGCTTCCAAGCCATCATCTAAAAGCTTAGCACAAACCTTATTATAATCCACTCCAGCTTCTTTAGCTTTAGTCATAAATGTATCTATCTCCTCGCTACTTGGTATAGGTTTTGGAGTAAATTCGCCACTTGCGATAAATGATTTAATAGTATCAAGTGGGGCTGTATTAATTGAATTTGGATACAAAAGTTCTTTAATATAATAATCTGCTGGAAGTTGATTGCTCTTTACTCCAGTACTTGCAAATAGTGTTCTTACATTTCTTTGGCCAGCATTTTGAATTTTGTTATAGATATTTGTAGCATTATAAATTCCAAATTTACCAGTCTCTTCAAGCTTTTCATCAAGTAGTCTATCAAACCTGCTTACAAACACGCTAATCACTCCTTGAGGAAGTGGAGTCTGCGTAAATTTTTTACTATATTTTTTAGTACCTTCTTTAAATGCGTCTAAACAATTTTGTGCTTGGTCTTTAGAGAAAATCAGTGTTGCATTTACATTAATTCCCTTTTTCATCAATTCACACATTGCATCAAATCCAGATGAAATAGCTGGAATTTTAATCATCACATTTGGCATCTTAATCGCATTATATAATCTTTTTCCCTCATCGATGATATCACTAGCTAAGATCAAATTTGGATCTACTTCAATACTTACAAAGCCATCGTTTCCAGCTGCATAATTAGCAAGCATTTTATGTGCTGCCATTTTAATATCGTTTGTAGCTAAAATTTCATATATCTTTTTTGCGCTTCTTTTGCTAAATTTGGCTTTTTGTTCACTATAGGCTTGTGAATTACAAATCGCCTCTTTAAATATACTTGGATTACTTGTAGCTCCATTGATTGTGTCATTTTGAATTAATTCTATAAATTCTGAATTTATAAAATCACGCTCTAAAAAATCACACCAAAGAGAAAAGTTAATATCTCTCATTTTCTACCTTTTATATAATTTTTTTAATCTCATTTAAATCTTTAATATCTATGATGTGAGTTGCTGCCTCTTTTAATATCTTATTTGCACAAAATGCAATACCAGTGCCAGCCTCTTTAAACATAGATAAATCGTTTGCTCCATCGCCTACGCAGGCAACCTCATCACTACTTAAACCTAGAAATTCTTTAAGCCTTTTAAGCATCTTGCCCTTAGAGTCACCAAACATCATCTCGCCACCGACATTACCAGTTAAAATACCATTTTTATGATGAAGCTCATTTGCAAAATTTAGATCAAAGCCAAGCTTTTTTTGTGCTGAATCAGTAGCAATATGAAACCCGCCACTAAATACAACTGTTTTGATATTTTTGGATTTTAAATATGAAATAATATCACTAGCACCGGTGATAAATGGCAAATTCGAAGCAATTTCTAAAACTTTATTAAGCTCTAATCCCTCAATTAGCCTAACTCTTTGTACTAAACTCTCATAAAAATCAAGCTCACCCGCCATAGCCCTAGCAGTAATTTCGCCAACTTCCTTATCTTTACCCATTGCGCTTGAGAGAATGGTGATAGTCTCACCATCCATTAGCGTAGAATCAAAATCAAAAACACAAAATTTTATCATGTAAAAACCTTAAAAATCACGCTTTAATAAAGATTCAACCTTTAATATCGTTAAGATATTATTATCTCTTTTGCCAATACCTTGTATCATTCCTTTATCTTTTGCCAAAGTTTCAGGTGGCTGGTCAATTTGATTAGTCTTTATTCTAATCGCTTCAGTTAGCCTATCTATAACAAACCCTGCGATATTCTCGTTATCTTGCATAACGATATATCTAGTATTTGGGGTCATTTTGCTAGGTTCTAGATTAAATCTAATTCTTAAATCTATTAAAGGAATTACACTACCTCTAAGATTAAACACACCAAGTACATATGGTGGAACGCTAGGTACTCTTGTATACTCGATTGGCTTAATAATCTCTTTGATATATAAAATTGGAATAGCAAATTCCTCTTCCCCAACGATAAAGCCTACAAGCTGTTCTATCTCTTCTCTATCTTTAGTATTTTCTGGTTCATTTATTTGCTGTTTTTGTCTTTGTAAAACCTCACCTAATCTATCGCTCATTTTACTTCCTTACACTAGCTTTATATTTTTTCTTACGACATTTTCTAGGTATTCTGGTGAGTATGGTTTGGTGATATACTCAGTCATACCTACTTCTACGCCTCTTAAGCGGTCGCTCTTGCTTGTTCTACTGGTAACGGCAATTAATGGCAGATTGCGATATTTAGAGTATTTTCTAATCTCGCCTGCTAGGGTATATCCATCCATTCTAGGCATTTCAATATCTATTAGCATCGCATCTATGCTGTGATCGCCTGATTTTACTATATTTAGTGCTTCTATACCATTTGTTGCCTCAATCACAGTTACGCCGATTGGTTCAAGCGATTTTTGCATAATTGTTCTATCCATCTTAGAGTCATCTACGATTAAGACTTTATAGTCACTTGGTTTTTCTTTTTTAGACATTTGTGCGCTTGATTCCATACTGGCTCTGATATCTACTTTAATCTCTTTAGCCATATCCATAATCATACCTACATCTACAATTAGAGTTACCTTACCATCGCCTCTAATTGTACCACCAGCAATTCCACGGATATTTTGCAAGTAGTTACCAAGTGATTTAATAACAATCTCCTCCTGGCCAATCAAGCTATCTACAATAATACCAAGCTTACTATCAGCTACATTGATTACAACTACATAGGTTTGATCGCCGCTTTCAAATACCTGCTTAACTCCAAACAGATCACCAAGTCTAACAAGACTAAGAACTTCATCACGAAGTCTAAGGACATTTTTACCTTCAATAGTGTAAATATTATCTACTGGAACTCTAACAGTCTCTTTAACACTTGCTAATGGTATAGCGTAGAATTCCTCTTGAGAGCCTACTAACAATGATTGGATAATAGCTAAAGTTAGTGGAATTTTGAGTTTCATTATCGTGCCTCTACCTACTTCGCTATCTATATCTATGATACCGTTTAGCTTTTCGATATTTGTCTTGACAACATCCATTCCCACGCCACGACCGCTGACATTTGTAACTTGCTTAGCCATAGAAAATCCAGGCTTAAATATAAGCGAAAATGCCTCTTTATCAGTCATGCTATCAACTTCTCTTTCTGTGATTAAGCCCCTTTCTAATGCTTTCATCTTAACAGCTAAAGCGTCAATTCCCTTACCATCATCTACTATTTCAACTACGATATGATTGCCTTCATTATAAGCTTTTAGTTGAATAATACCTTTTTCAGGTTTGCCAGCTGCTAATCTCTCTTTAGGACTTTCAATACCATGGTCACATGAATTTCTAATGATATGAACTAGCGGATCGCCAATCTCTTCTACGATTGATTTATCTAGCTCTGTCTCTTCGCCGCTTATTTCTAGATCAATTTGCTTACCTAATTCACGACTTAAATCACGCACCATTCTTGGGAATTTGTTAAATACTTTAGCAATTGGTAGCATTCTAGTCTTCATAACAGCTAACTGGATATCAGTTGTTACTAAACTTAATGCACTTACTACTTGATTTAACTCCTCAAGGAATTTTTCACCCTCATATCTCTCTTCTACATCATCATAAATTTTAAGAAGTCTATTTTTACCAAGAACTAGCTCACCGATTAAATTCATCAAGTTATCAAGTCGCTTCACCTCGACCCTAATAGTTTGTTCTACAGCTGAGGCGCTAGAATGAGCTGGAGCATTTGATTCTTTTGACTCTTTTTTAGGCGCTGGTTTAGCGGCTGGAGTTGGTACTGGTTCTGGTGCTGGGGTTGATTCAGGAGTTTGCACAGCTGATTGTTCGCTATTTTGTTTTTGCTTATCACGTCTAGCTTGATCTTCAGCTTTACGAACTTTAAGCAATCTCTCAATTTCAGCTTCTACTTCAGCTTCGCTTAAACTATTTACATCCACCTCTGGCTCTTGATCCATTGCTGATTGTGGCTCTAAATGACTATCTTGCTTAGATTGCGCCTCTTCTTGTGGCTGTGTAGATATATTATGATCAGCATTTGGATCTCTGCCTTCATTAATAGCAGTTAATCTATCGCATATATCAGATATATTCACACCCGCATCAACATCATTTCCACGCTCTCTAATGCTTCTTAAAAGCGCTTTCATCATATCTACTGATTCTAAAACAACATCCATAATATCTGGAGTTATCTTTAACTCTCCGTGGCGAGCTTTATTTAATACATCTTCCATATGGTGAGTAAGCTTTGTTAAAACATCAAAATTTAAAAATGACGAGCTACCTTTGACTGTATGAGCTACACGAAATATCCTATTTAATAATTCTAGATCCTCAGGATTAGCCTCTAACTCGACTAAATCATGGTCAATTTGCTCAATAAGCTCAAATGCCTCGACTAAAAAGTCTTCTAGTATCTCTTGCATATCATCCATAAATCACCTCTTAACTGATATATTTTTTGCGTGATTCAATCACTTTTGAAACAGCGGCATAAAATTCTGTAGCATTAAATTTAGTTAAGAACACATCACCGCCTGCATCCTTGCCATGAAGCTCACTAAATTCATTACTCAATGATGAGTTAAAGATAATAGGAATATTAGCAAATCTCTTATCATCTTTTACATTAGCTGCAAAGTGAAAACCATCCATCTGAGGCATCTCAACATCGCTGATAATAACACGTAGATTTTGTTCTAAGTCATTTTTATACATTGAGTAAAGATCTTCTAGCTTCTCAAGTCCTTCAACGCCATCTTTTGCCTCTACTACTCTTAAACCCATTTTTGTTAATGCATCACTAACTAAACGTCTAGCTGTAAGGCTATCATCTAAAATTAGTGCTACACCACTAAATTTATGTATCTCATTTACCTCAACTTCCATTTTTGGCTGATATATTCCTAGTTCTTCAACAATACTTTCTAAATCCAAAATAAGTAAAACATCATCATTTTCAATTCTTGTTACGCCTGTGATTTTAGATCTGTCTAAAGTTCCAGTTCCAGCACTTCCAGCAAAATTTGCTGGTTCAATATCTTTCCAGTTTATACGTCTAATTCTTTTAGCTTCATGAACAATAAAACCAATAAATATATTACTAAACTCAGCAATAATAACTCTAGGTTTTACAAAGGCCTCTTTAGGCTCTTCAATTTGCATCCATTTAGCAAGACTAATAACTGGAATAACTACGCCACGAAGGTCAAAAATCCCCTCAATATAATCGGGCGTGCCTGGTAGTTCGGTGAGATTTGGCATTTTGATTATCTCTTTTACTTTAGCAACATTGACACCGTAAATACCCTCGTATACAGTATCTTTGCCCTTTTTTAAGATGCGAAAATCAACAAGCTCCATCTCATTCGAACCCGTTTTTAAGATATTATCATCAAACATTTGGGCTCCTTATAAGTCGAAATTTAATTTCATCGGCGTATTCTACAATAAAATAACTACGCTCAGACGCAAAACAAGGTAAATTTATATAATCTTTTGAATTTATTTCAAATCTAACCCCTTGATGATAGTGTCCTTCAATTACAATATCACCTTGGTAATTAGCGATTTTTTGACTTATTAGCTCTTTGAAATTTGGTATTTTATAGGATAAATTCTTATCTTTTTGAGTAGATAAAATCCACTTAGATATCTTGTGATTTAAACTCTTATCTATAAAATCCATCAATTTTAAAAACCTATTATTTCTAAGAAATTTAAGTATATTTTGTGTAAAAAATCCCAAAAATATATCTCCATGAGCTATTGCTACACACTTATCATCAAGGGTAAAAATAGCTGGTTGAGACGAGATAGGATAGATTGTGATACCCTTAAAAACAGAGCTAAGATTAAAATCATGATTGCCTTCAAAATAGTGAATTTCACTCTTTTTAGCAAGCAAATTTAGCTCTTCGATCCACTCTTTATAAAATATTTGAGTATAGCGTGTGGAGCTTAGAAAATCAAATATATCACCAACCAAAAATATCTGTGGTGGCAGCGGCAAAGCGCCGCTATTAAAATTTTTAATAAGTTTTAAGAATTGAGATCTTTTAGCGTTTTCATGTGCATCAGCTATAAAAATCGCCCCATCTAAAATTCTCATATAGAATTCCCAATAATCGGCAAAGCCACCGCCTCATCTATCCCGAGCATTAAATTCGCATTTGCTAAAGCTTGAGATGAAGCGCCACGAAGAAGATTATCTATACTAGAATTTATCCAAATCTTGCCACCATTATTTATCGCAAAAATATCACAAAAATGCGTCCCAGCGACATCTTTGATGCTAACTGGCTCACGCCTAATGCGTATAAATTTCTCATCTTTATAAAAATTTTCTAAAACGCTTATTGGGTCAATATCCTTAAATTCAGGCTTTAAAACCCCATAGCTACTAACTAGCATTCCACGACTAAGCGGGATTAAATGTGGCACAAACATTACATCAATATTGGTATTATGAGCTAAATTCAGATGCTCTTTAATCTCATCGCTATGCCTGTGAGTAAGTGGCGAATAGGCATTCATATTCTCATTTACGCTTATGAAGTGGCTACTAGATTTTAGGCTCTTTCCAGCTCCGCTTAATCCACTTTTAGCATCGATCATAACGCCAAATTTAGGATCTAACATATTGGCAAAAGGCAACAAACCCAAAAGCGAACAAGTAGGATAACACCCCGGATTAGCTACTAAATTTGCCTTTTTAATCCTATCTCTATTTATCTCCACTAGCCCATAAACGGCATCTTTTAATCCATCTTTATCCAAATGAGCGCAATAATTCTTCTCATAATTTTCTAAGCTCACACGATAATCAGCCGATAAATCTACGATTTTTATATCGCTTTTTCTTAGCTCTTTAGTGATTTTCATTCCTTCGCTATGTGGCAAAGCCAAAAATACTAAATCGCATCTAGCCTTGATTTCATCGGTATTTGCCGCTTCGATTGGCATATCGATAACGCCTTTTAAACTAGTAAAGCTTTGAGCTAAATTCCCACTACTACTAGCCCCCGCATAACTAAGCTTAAAATTTGGATGAGCCACTATCATTTTAACTAATTCAAGCCCCGTATAACCACTAATTCCAACTATCCCTACTCTGATCTTATCCATATCAACCTTCCATTATTTCATTAAATTTTGGTGGATTTTGGGTTAAAAGCCACTTAAAATAATTTTGTTCTATATTAAATACACTTTGCCCCTCCATCTGCTGCCTTGTGATCCAATTTAAATCATCATCGTAAATGCTAGAAATATCCACAAATGCTACCTGACCATTAAACAGATCAAAATGTAATAATATTGTTTTTTTATTATTTTCATAAAATAATCTTTTGGCTTCTCTTACTTTATGCTCTTTAATATCATTAATACCAACAAATCCACTTTGTATCTCGATGTGAAAGTCATTGATTCGCAAATCTGCGCTTGGCGTTCTTTTAAATGTATCTAAACTGCTAAAATCATCTCCTCCAATACAACTAATTTTTTCCATTTCAACCGAAAATATATCGCATAGAGAATTTTTAAAATATTCTACAACCAAATATCCACGAATCCAACTAAAATAGACTTCTTCTTTGCGTCTTCCTTGGTTATTTAATCTATCTATGATATTATTTTGTTTTAAGAGATTATAAACACCAAACAGATGTTTATCTAAAAATTTATCTATATCAATTTTATTAAAATAGATATTGTTTAACTTAATAAATATCTCGCACAAACGATGATTCAACAATTCTATATATCCAAAATCTATCTTTGGTTTTATATCTTTGGCCGATAAAAAATCCTTAAATAAAGCTTGATTATTAAAACCTAAAATCTTGCGATATTCCTTAAAATCAACCGAATTAAACATTAATATTATCCTTAAAATAATTTTCCACCGCCGTAGCAAGCGCAATGCTTAATAATGGCGGAACGGCATTTCCAATCTGCAATCTTTTATCTGTATTACTACCAAAAAATAAATAATCATCTGGAAAACTCTGCAATCTAGCCCCTTCTCTAATACTCATTGCTCTACTATCCCTAGGGTGAATACAGCGGGAGCTGCTCGGTGTAGAAAAATTCCTCGTGATGGTCGGTGCAGGTTTATTCCAAAACATCTTAGCATAGGTATTGCTGTATCCACTTTTAGGGCGAATCTCCGCTGGTAAATCATCTTTTGACTGACCATCTTTCAAAAATTGCATGATCTTGATTAAATTATTATTATTATTTGGACTTTCATGTTCGCTTAATTTTTTGCTAGTTCTTACAAATTGCAAAAATCTATTATTAGGATTAAATTTATATCCTAAATTATTGCCATTTTCTCCACTTTTTATACTTGGTAAATCATCTAACGCATCTTTTATACTGACAAAAGGCGATAGATTATCGCAATCAAAAAGAGTGGCATTTACCGGGTCATAATGCGTTGGAATAGGGAATTTAAATTCAGATTTATAACTATTTTTAATGCCTACTATAATAACCCTTTCTCTTATCTGCGGAACACCAAATTCCGCAGCATTTAAAATTTTAAAATTAATTCTATATCCTAAACTTTCAAATAACTTACAGATATCTTTAAACAAATTCCCTTTTTGCATAGATATTAAGCCAACTACATTTTCAAAAATAAACATACTTGGCTTGACAATTTCAATAATACGAAGATATTCTTTAAATAATTTTGCTCTATCATCCATCTTGCGTTTTCCAAGAGTTGAATAGCTTTGACAAGGAGGCCCTCCTAAAACTATATCAATAACACCAAATTCTGTTATATCCTCATAACTTAAATTTGCTATATCTTTACAAATTATATTCGTTGTGCTGTGATTTAATTTATATGCTTTAATTGCATTTTGGTCAATATCATTTGCCACCACAAGTTCGAAAAAACTATTATTTGCAAATCCAAAGCTCAGCCCACCAGCACCACAAAAAATATCCAAAATACGCAATCTATTCAAATTTAATTTCCCTATACTCTACGCTAACCACCTCTATCTCGCTTTTGCCATTTGGCAAGGTCAAAATCACCTCATCGCCTGCTTTTTTGCCGATTAATTGCTTGGCAATTGGTGTTGAAATAGAGATTAGCCCACGGCTAAGATCGCTCTCGGTTATCCCTACGATAGTGTATGTCGTCTCAACTTCGCTATCGATATCCATTATAGTTACAGTTGAGCCAAATTTAACCTTATCATGCTCATACTCACTAGGGTCAATTACCTTGGCTCTGCTTACTATATCGCTAAGTTCGGCTATGCGATTTTCTATAAAGGCTTGTTTCTCTCTAGCAGCGTGATACTCGGCATTTTCTTTTAGATCGCCGTGGCTTCTTGCTATATCTATCTCTTTTACTATCGCTGGTCTTTGGATTGTCTTTAGATCTTTTAATTCAGCTGTAATCTTCTCATAACCATAGATTGTCATTGGTTCTGTCATAGCTTTTCCTTTTAAATTTGATTTGTGATTTTATCCTATTTTATCTTAAAATCATATCAGCAATGCTCTTAGCACTTCCGTGTTTTAGATACTCTCTTAGCTCCTTAGCGGCCTTTATAAATTTATTTTCGTTATAATTATTATAAGATTTGATTAAATTTTGGGTGTTGGCATCTTCTTGGATTAGCTCATCATGTAAAGGCTCTTTACCCATAAAATCAAATATTATATTTGCCAGACCTGCATATTTTAACTTCACAAGTTTTCTAGCAAGCCATATATCAATCGCTTTTGCCTTATAGCAAAGCACAAAAGGCACTCCTATCAAGGCCGCCTCCAAAGTCGCTGTCCCAGAGCAGATAAAAGCAAAATCGCTTTTTATCAATGCTTCTTTAGTATCATAAACAATCTCAAATTCACTCACATCCCCATAATACTCAGCAATATTATTAGCCAAAAATGGTGGAATTACCAAAAGTTTTTTGCCATTAATGTTTTTAGCTACCTCTTTGTATAGCGGCATTAAGCGACTTATCTCGCTTCTTCTAGATCCTGGCATAAATGATATTATAGAGTTTTTCTTATAAGAATTTTTTTGAATATCTATCTCATCTAAGAGTGGATGGCCTACATATTGGCTTTTATGATAAAATTTACTATCAAAAGGCAAAATAGATGCCAAAGTATCGCAATATCTCTCTACCTTAGCTACTCGCTTTGGCTTCCACGCCCAAACCTGTGGCAAGATATAGTATATTATCTCACATTTTAAATTCGCCTCTTTTATCGCTTTTGCCAAAGGCAGGTTAAAAGCTGGGCTATCTATTAGCAAAACCTTATCGCAAGTTTTAGCTAGCTCCACCATCTGTTTTAACGCTCTTTTGGCCTTAAATATCAGTGGCAAAATCTCCACAAATCCCATAGCGCTAAACTCCTTACTATCATAAAGAGCAGCACCAAATCTCTTATCAAAAATCCCGCAAATCTCCACCCCATCAAGATGAGTTAAAATCTCTTTAAGGTGTAAATTTGCCGATGCTTCTAGGCAAGAAACTAAAATTTTCATAATTTCCCTTTTAAATTTAGCTCAAATTATAGCCAACAATTTAAAAATTATAGGTAAAATTAATCAAAAAGGATATAAGTGAAAGAGATTTTAATAACAAACGATGATGGTTTTGAAGCAGCTGGGATACTGGCTTTGCGTGATGCGCTTAGCCAAATAGCTAATGTAGTAGTAGTCGCCCCAAGTAGCGAAAAATCAGCTTGTTCGCACTCTATTACTCTTACTCGCCCACTTAGATTTATTCAACTTGATGATGGATTTTTCAAACTTGATGATGCTACGCCTAGTGATTGTATATATCTTGCGCTTGAGACAATGTATAAAAATAAAAAGCCTGATCTTATAATAAGTGGGATAAATCACGGCGCAAATGTAGGCGAAGATATCACCTATTCAGGCACTTGCGGTGGCGCTATGGAGGGCACACTTCAAGGAGTTTGCTCTATTGCGGTTTCGCAACTATATAAAAATGATAGTTTGGATAAATTTGGATTTAGCTTAGCTTGTGAAATTACTTTGGATTTAGTCAAAAATATATTTGAAAATGGCTATCCATTAAGCGGTAGAGAGTTTTTAAATTTAAATATCCCAGCTGTGCCAAAAAGCGAATATAAAGGGCTAAAAATCGTCCCCACAGGTCAGCAAAGCTACAATACAAACGCCCAAATCCATCGCAATCCAAGAGGGCTAGAGTACTACTGGCTAGGGACACCGGGGATTAGATATGCTGCTAATTTAGGCTATGAGTGTGATATATCAGCACTTGATGAAAACTACGCTAGTCTAACGCCAATTAAGCTCGATATGACCGCTCACAAAAGCATAGAAACTATAAAAAATTGGATTTAAAATGGTTGATAGATTTACTAGAAGTCGCTGGATTTTTGGCGATAAATTTCAAAAACTCCAAGACTTCAAAGTCTTAGTATGTGGCTGTGGCGGTGTGGGTGGCGTGTGTATCGATGCGCTTTATCGTAGTGGCGTTGGACATATCACGGCGATTGATTGCGATAAATTCGATATTACAAACCAAAATCGCCAAATAGGTAGCGAAAATATCGGTGAGTATAAAACAGATGTATTTGCTAGATTATATCCTGGCTTAAAGACACTAAATTTAAAGCTAACCCCTAGCGTGATAAGCGAATTTGATTTTAGTGAGTTTGATCTTATAATAGATTGTATCGATGATATCCCTGCCAAAGTAGCAATAGCCAAAATTTGCTCCAAAAGACTACTTAGCTCAATGGGTGGCGCTAAAAGGTTAGATCCAACAAAAATAAAAGTCGCAAGTATCTGGAAAACTACAAATGATCCATTTGCTAGAAAAATAAGATATGAGCTTAAAAAAGCTGGATTTAAAGGTGATTATAAGGTGGTATTTTCTACCGAAGCACCAAATTGTGTGAATTTAGGAAGTTTTATAGGTGTAACTGCTAGTTTTGGACTAAATTTAGCTAGTTTAGCTGTAAATAGGCTGATTAAATGATAAAAAACTTTTGGCAAAATTATAAGCTTGTCTCAAGCCCAAGCATAACTTTGCCAAATATGGCTAGTCGAGCTGGGAGTATAGCTGAGAGTGAATTTTTCGATACAATTAGCCAAATTAAAGGGCTAAATATCTACAAAAATAAGCGTGTCAAAGATAGCCAATCTGGATTACATGAGATTGATTTTATCATTGTAGATGGGCTTAATATCTATCTTATAGAGTTTAAGCACTGGGTTGGAAATATCGATATCAAGGGCGATGAGTGGATACAAACTACCAAAAATCGCACCACGCTTCATCAAGATCCATTTGCTAAACTGATTAAAAATACTCAAATTTTTAAAGATTATCTCCAAAATAAAGAGGTTGATTTGAGTAAATTTAATATTTTAAGCTTTGTTGTTTTTGACAAAACTAGAATCAATCTATCAAGGCAAATTCTCAAAAATAAGCAGATTATTACCAAACATAATTTTTTGAAATTCATAGATAAAAATCGTAGCAAAACTCGCCCCGATATAATCGAAGAAGATAAGCTTAAGCAGATATTAAGCTCTATGACGATCTGGTCAAGGCTGCATCTATATGGTGGTGAGATCTTAACAGGCTCGATTAGGTATTTTTTGATTGGTAGTAAAAAGAAAAAATTGCCAAAGCATTTTAGAGTAAATTTAGATCTAAACTGGCAAAGAAACAACACAATAAGCTTTATCAACGCACTATTTGGAAGACGAAAAAAGCTCAAAATCAAATCCAAAATTTACAAAATCCGCCCAAATGATAGCATAGGGTTTATAAAAGCTGGGGAATTTGAGATTAAGCATATTCAATTTGGCCTTATAGAAAAGATCGTAAAAGATGATGAGATCATCTAATCTTTTTAATATTGGTTTTTGAAATTTTATATATTTTTGAGGCTGGGGCTGGGGTGAATTTCGTATCTATGATTATATCCGCATTAGCCACCGCAAATTCGATATCAAATCCCTTTTTATGAGGGTTTGCGCTAGTAGAATATGCCCATCCTAACTTATCTAATAACTTAGCGTGTGGATGATCTTTTACCACTCTTATAGCTTGTGAGTTTGGGTAGATAAATGTTATTTTTTTGGTGCGGCGGATTAAATTTTTATATTTTTTAGGCGCTCTTGAAAGCTCTTTTAATGCGCTAAATTTACTTACACAGATCAAGCAAGGCTGATTTAAAGGGCGATTTTTAAGCCTGTTTAACTCTTCTAAGTTTTGGCTTAAAAATCCAGCCGTGGTATCAGTCTGAGCTAAATAGATCATAAAAGCCCTATCCTAGCCCCAAAATCAGCCACGCCATTATAATCAGTAGCAATAGCGATAAAATCAATATCCCTACTCATAACCTCATCTAACTTGATACTAAATTTAACCATCCAAACGCCTATAAAGTTTGATTTATTAGCGTAATTTTATTTAAAAATTTTAAATTTCTAATTTTTGATTAGATAAATTTAGCTATTTTGTATGCTTTTTATCATCTCCATTATGCTTTGTGCTGATTTGAAATTCTCATTTTTAATCTCAGATGGCGGAATCTCTATACCAAAAGTCTCTTCGATCTCAGAGATAGCATCAACAATATCAAATGAGCTAAATAGACCATCATCGACCAAATTTTTCTCATTTTCGTAGTCAATTTGGTCATTAACCCTTTTTAACGCCTCAATTAGTTTTGTCATTTTTTATCCTTTCATATTAAGATTGTATGTATTTTTTGGTTCTCTAATTAATTCAAATTTACCATTTTCATACATATAAATGCTAGGTAAATCCCTACTTAAAAATAGATAACTCGCCTCTGTACTACTATAAGCACCTGTATTCAAAAAGCATAAAATATCGCCAATTTTTAGCTCATTAAGCTCCGCACTTCTAGTTATAACATCATTTGTACTACAAATAGGACCACATAGAGTGTAGGCTTTAACTAGATTTTGATCGCTGGAATTTAAAATTATAGGATTTTTCATCCCCATCATTTGACCATAATAATTTAAATGATTCATTCCACCATCTAAAATAGCATAATTTACATTTTGACTAGTTTTGACATCCCCTACCTTACTAGCGTAAAATCCGCATTTAGCGACCAAATACCGCCCAAGTTCTACGCAAACTGGAATTTTAAAACTCTCAAGATCATTTTTTAAAGTTTCTAAATTTACACTATCTTTTTCTCCATCAAAATACGCCACACCAAGCCCAGCGCCATACTCAAGCTCTTTAAATTTATATTTACTTAAAAACTTACTCAATCTATCAATATCAAAATGCCGTTTTTTATCTCTGAAAGTTCCCGCAAAATAGTGAAGTCCCAAAATATCTAAACTATCATCTTTTAAAATCTCAAAAATCAAATTCTCATCGATACCAAATTGATTATCACTACTTAATCTTAAGAAAATACCAACACTTTTATCTAAATTTTTTATCATCTCTAATTGCGATTGACTCTCTATATTAAATAGCCTTACTCCGTATTCTAGTGCTGATTTTACGCCATCTAGGCTTTTTAAAACTCCTGTATAAAAAATCTTTTTAGCTGGAATTTTATAAGCTTTACAAATTTCAAATTCCCCCTCGCTACACACTTCAATGCGCTCCACAAAAGGCTCTACAATGCCTACTAAAAGAGGATTTGCCTTCATCGCATAGCAGAGTTTAAAAGGCCAAAGAGCATTTTTGACCATATTTAAATGCTCTTTTAAAATATCTATATCAAAGACAAAAGCTGGGCTATTTAGACTAGAATTTATATAGTTATGAGCCGTTTTTTCTATCATTTCATCTCCTTTAATGCATTTCTATCAATTTTCCCATTTTTATTTATTGGCATATTTTTTAGATAAATTAGCTTATTTGGTATCATATAAAATGGCAAATTCTCTCTTAAAAACTCGCTTAACTCGCTCGTCTTATCACTCCCACTATAATAGACATTAAGTTTATCATTTTCATAAATCGCACACACCATCTCTACGCCATTTAATTTGTGTGCCATTTTTTCTATCTCGCCTAGTTCTATCCTATGTCCCATTCGTTTGATTTGGTGGTCTTTTCTGCCTTTAAAATGTAAAAGATTATTCTCATCCAGATAGCCTAAATCACCAGTTTTGTAGTATCTCTGTCCTAACTCATTGGTGCAAAATACACTATTATCACCACCCAAATATCCAAGCCCTACGCAAATTCCACTTACACAAATTTGCCCAACTATATTAGTTTCTATGATAAGCTTATCATTTTCATCTATTAAAAATACAAGACGATTAGCAAAAGCCTTACCTATAATATCAAGCCCATTTTCAAATTCATCCCCACTAAGAGTATGATAAGTAGCATTACAAGTAATCTCACTTGGCCCATAAACATTGATAAATTCAGTATTGTCCAAATAAGAACTAAGTCTAGCTATATGCTTTGCTGGCATAATCTCGCCACTATAAATTATCTTTCTTAAATTTGGTTTTTTGTAGCTAAGGGCTTTCATTACACTTAAAAACACAAGCGCAGAAACAGCCCAAATCAGCACAGTGCTATCCTCTATAAAATCCATTAAATTATTAGCATTTGTAAAATACTCTCTTGGGATTAATAAGCATGAAGCACCTAAAAATAGAGTGCTATAAATATCTTTTACACTCACATCAAAGTCAAATGGCGCTTGATTTGCAAAAATATCGCTAGATTTTAACCCCAAAGTATCACAAAATATAGGGATAAAGTCAATCACACTAGCATGGCTGATTAATACTCCTTTTGGAATGCCGGTGCTACCACTAGTAAAATTACAATACAAAGGATTTGTGCTAATATGCCTATCTCTTATGATTTTTAAGATATTCTCATTTATGCTTGAATTTAGAATTTCGCTTATCTTAAAGACTTTTATATTTCTAAACAGCTCTTTTGTCTCATTATATATTTCATTATCACAAATAATAACACTTGGATTTAAAATTTCACGCATTGCGTTTTTTCTTACATTTGGCAAACTAGGCTCAATCACGCTATAAAAGCACCCCGCTTGAACAGCCCCAAGCATAGCGCACAAGCTAAGGCAAGATTTTTTAGCATGTATTGCTACTGCGCCATTTGCTTTAAAACTAGCAAGTGATGAGCCGATTTTTTTAGAATTTTCTAAAAGCTCTTTAAAGCTAAGCAAGTTATTATAGCCATCTTTAAAAGCTATTTTATCAGGATTATTTTCGGCTTGATTTTCTAAAAATTCTAAGATATTAGTCATTTATTATCCTTTGTAAAAGATATCTCTTTTTCTTGTGCTAAAAGCTCAAATATCTCATTTAATGAGCGTAAATTTCCATTTTTTACCACGCTAGATATTTCATTAGCTATTTTGTTTAATTCGATTTCATCATCTCTCAAACCAAAGTAATCAGGTATAGTCAGAATAAGCCGTTTTTTAAATTTATTCATATTTTCTATATCTATATTTGACAAAGTAAAAGGTATTAAAGAAAAATGCGAACTAATATCTAAAAAATTCACCTTTACATTTGAAAATTCTACCAATCTTAATGCTTCTTTGCTATCTACTATTTCATTTTTGCCAGCGATAATATATATTTTTAAATTTTCATTTTTTTCTTTTAATATCTCTTTTAGATTTCCATATTTTTTGAGATTTTTCAAAATTTCGTTATTTTCTTCGGCAAATTTTAAAAGTGATAAGTAATCATAACTAATTTTAGAATTTTCTAAAACAAAATTATTTTTTGGATATAAAAGTGTTTGTGCTGAAAAAACAAGAGCATTAAAATTAACACTTCTTAGTTGTTTAGAGAGTAAAATACCATACAAGCAACTAGCAAATCCACCCTTAGAAGTGCCAATTAAAATGATATTTGTATAGTTATGCTCTTTGATTATCATATATATAAATGAATTTATTGCTTCAACATTGGATAGATAATATACATTAGACTCACAAGCCAAATAGAGCACATCAAAATTATCTATATATTTATATAATGAAAAAGCCTCCTTTATAAATGAAAAACTTATAATCAAACTATTTTTGTAATCTGAATTTAAGCACTTTTTGTGTAATTCTGCTTTATAAAACTTTGGCATATCATAAATGATTTTTTCTATATCTTTTTTTAACATTTTATCTCTACTTATAAAGTGAAGTTATTTTACCGGTGGTGATGAGCTCGTCTATAAGTATATTTAAATTTTGAAAGCTTTTACCATCTTGATAAAATATTTCATTTACGATTTCTACTGCTTTGTCACTATCTTCATCGATTTTATCAGCTCCTTGAAGCTTGCCTACTAGATTAAATAATTTTTTTCTATCTTCTACATACTTATGATTTAAAAACATTATAGCAGTAACGTTATGGATGTGTGTTCTTATATCATCAAAAATTTTAAGATATTTACAATCACTAAATGATTGTGCGTTTTTATAATCTAGTTCATTAAATTTACCTATAATTACATAAATAAAAAGATTTTGCCTAGGAAGTTGAAGTTTGTGTTTAAGCACATCTACTGGGCCATATTTTCTTATATTTACGATATGATCTTTGATATGGACATCTGAAATATTATAGATCTTTTCTGAATGATCAGAGGCTGGAGCACAAGCTATAGTATAAAATTGAGTAAAAGCACATTTACCTGACAAAATTTGCGAATAAAGCAAAGCCGCTCGCCCAGTAGAAGAGCCACCAAATATGATAACCCTAGTATATCCAAATTCTCTAATTCTCTCAGTTAAAAAATTTACTAACTCATCAGTATGATGAAGAAAGTTAAAATTTCCATAACCACATTTAGATTTTAAAAATGTGTTCATATATTCAGAAGTATATTTGATATTAATAAAATTAGATTTAAAATAACTACTACCACCCCAAAAGACACCTTGTGAAAAAACAATAACAAGCGTATCTTTATAAAATGGATCGGCTGATTTTTTATAAATCATCTCATATTCTGGCGGTAATTTAGTATTTATGATATTAAGCTTTCTTTTGCTTGTCATGTATTTTAAATACCACTGCGTTGGCACTCTACGCCATGCCCAGCGAGATTTAAACGCATCAAAGAGTATAATTCTTAAAAATCTTATTATTTTTTCTTTCATCCATTCCCCCCCCCCAATTTTAAATTTATTAAATAATTTACAAATAAAGTGGTAATTCTACCCCCCCCCATAAACAAAAAGTAAATATCAGAGTAAAAATCATGATAAAAATTTAATGTTTAATTGCAATCAAAATGAAATTTTTATATTAATATTAATAAAATTCAAGAAATTTAAATTTAATTTATAGTTATCAATAAAATAGTAATTTTAAATTTGATTTATTGGATAAATTTGAGATATTTAGTTTCAGCTCTATAGCTACACTTTTTAAAATCATCTTAAAATGTAGCTATAAAATCTGTAATATTTATATTATTTTTTCAAATACTCTTGCAAGCTCTTAACTTCTAGAGCCTCTTCATTTGAGCTAATTGATTCAGCTGCTTTTAAAGCTGCATTCATATTTGTAAAATATGGAATTTTAAACCTTAATACCGCTTGGCGAATCTTAACTGCATCGCTTGTACTACTTTTAGAATCGCTAGTATTTACTGCTAGTGCAATTTGTGAGTTTTTGAGCTTATCTTCGATATTTGGACGGCCTTCACTAATTTTATAAACCATCTCGCATTTTACTCCAGCTTGAGCTAGAGTTTTATATGTACCACCAGTTGCTACAATCTCAAAACCTAAATTTTCAAATTTCTTAGCCAGTTCAATACCGCGGTTCTTATCTGCATCAGCTAAACTGATAAAGACAGTACCACCACTTGGCAAGATATTTTTAGCTGCAATTTGCGATTTAACAAAGCTCTTTTCAAAACTATCACTAATACCCATAACCTCACCAGTACTTTTCATCTCTGGCCCTAAGATTAGATCAGCTCCACTTAATTTATTAAATGGGAACACGCTCTCTTTCACGCATACCACGCCATTTAAACTAGGCTTATAAATTTCGCCATCAAATTTAACTACTTTAAATTGATCATAAAACTCAAGCGCCTCTTTTAAATTACCTTGCCACATTACGCGTGTTGCCACCTTGGCCATTGGCAAGCCTGTAGCTTTACTGACAAAAGGCACCGTGCGACTAGCCCTTGGATTAACCTCAATGATATAAAGTTTATTATCATACACAGCAAATTGAATATTCATAAGCCCTATAACACCAAGCTTCAAAGCGATATCTTTGGTGCATTTTTCTACTTGATCTATGATATCTTGGCTTAAGTTTTGCGGTGGAAGTATGCTAGCACTATCACCACTATGAATTCCAGCCTCTTCTATATGCTCCATAATTGCACCGATATATACATCTTTGCCATCGCTAATAGCATCTACATCAAGCTCAGTTGCATCTTGCAAAAATTTATCAAGTAAAACTGGAGAGTTATTACTAACTCTAACTGCTTCACTCATATACTCTTTAAGCTCAATCTCGCTATGGACTCTTCTCATTGCTCTACCGCCTAAGACATAGCTAGGACGAACTAAAACTGGATAGCCGATTTTATTTGCCTTTTCTAGTGCTTCAGATTCGCTAATAGCAGTATCATTATCGGGCTGAGCTACATTAACTAAGCGAATAAACTCACTAAATTTTTTTCTATCTTCAGCAATATCAATTACCCTAGCTGTAGTTCCAATGATCTTAGCACCGATCATTGATAAGCGTTTAGAAAATTTAAGTGGAGTCTGTCCACCAAAATGAACGATAACGCCATCTGGACTTTCACGCTCAATTACCGCTCTTAAATGTTCAAAATCAATTGGTTCAAAATATAAAATATCGCTAGTATCATAGTCAGTTGATACAGTTTCAGGATTACAATTATACATAATAGTTGTAACACCTAAATCTCTTAAAGCATAACTAGCATGAACACAACAATAATCAAACTCAATACCTTGACCTATACGATTAGGGCCTCCGCCAATTATTAAAACTTTTTTATTATTACTATTTGTAGGTAGATTTGGTAGATTTGGAGTGATATTTGTGCTACTATATAGATATGGAGTTAGTGCTGGAAACTCGCCACCACAAGTATCAACCTCGCTATATTCTAAGCCGATTTGGTGACGCATTCTAGCATAATATATATCGTTTTGACTTAGTTCTAGATTATCTTTAGAATTGATTAAATGCGCTATCATCTTATCGCTAAAGCCCCAAGTTTTAGCCTTTCTTAATAGCTCTTTATCATTTAAAATATCCATATCTATACGGTCTTCAAATTCAATTATCTCATAAATTTGAGTTAAGAACCATCTATCAATTTTGGTTAATTCATAAACATCTTCTACGCTTTTGCCATTTCTAAAAGCTTGTGCAATATATAAAATTCTATTTTCATGGCCATTTCTTAATCCAAAAACCAAATCTTCGTCACTTAAATTTAGATAATTAAATCCACTATAATCTTTTTCTAAGCTACAAAGAGCCTTTTGGACGCTCTCTTTAAAACTTCTACCAATTGCCATAACCTCGCCAACACTTTTCATCGCAGTGCCTAGATATGGATTAGAACCCGGGAATTTTTCAAAGGTAAATCTAGGAATTTTAGTTACTATATAATCAATTACTGGCTCAAAACTTGCTGGTGTTCCTGTAATATCGTTTTTAATCTCATCAAGAGTAAAGCCCACAGCAAGCATTGTAGCGACCTTAGCAATTGGGTAACCTGTAGCCTTACTAGCTAGGGCTGAGCTTCTGCTAACTCGTGGATTCATCTCAATTACAGTCATTCGGCCATTTTTTGGATTTACAGCAAATTGCACATTGCTGCCTCCAGTATCTACGCCAATTTCACGCAAGATTTTAAAGCTTGCATCACGCATATATTGATACTCTTTATCAGTTAGCGTAAGAGCTGGAGCTACAGTTATAGAGTCTCCTGTATGCACGCCCATAGGATCAAAGTTTTCAATAGAGCAGACGATAATGCAGTTATCAGCTCTATCTCTAATAACCTCCATCTCATACTCTTTCCATCCCAACAAACTCTCTTCGATTAAAATCTCATTTATTGGACTAGCCTCAATCCCACTCTCAGCAATATCTCTAAACTCATCAAGGTTATATGCCACACCGCTACCAGCACCGCCAAGAGTATAACTAGCTCTAATAATAAGCGGAAATCCAATCTCATTAGCAGCTTTTAGTGCTTCTTCCATATTATATGCATACATAGATTTTGGTAGATCCATACCGATTTTTAGCATCGCTTCTTTAAAAGCAACCCTATCTTCTCCTTTTTTAATTGCTTCTGGATTAGCACCTAGGAATTTAACATCGCCAAGCATATTATTTTCATAAAGCTCCATAGCTACATTTAAAGCAACTTGACCACCCATCGTAGGCAAGAGCGCATCTACATTTTCTTTTTTAATAATTCTACTAATGCTCTCTTTAGTAATTGGCTCAATATATGTTGCATCGGCAAAATCTGGGTCTGTCATAATCGTAGCTGGATTTGAGTTAATTAGCACTACTCTATATCCTAGCTCTTTTAAAGTCTTAGCAGCCTGAGTACCACTATAATCAAATTCACAAGCTTGGCCAATGATAATAGGACCACTACCTATTAATAAAATTGTCTTGATATCTTCTCTTTTTGGCATAGTTCTACCTCTCTTAATTTATATGCATTTTAAGATTATCAATTTATTTTGATTTCAAATAAAAACTAAGCGTAATTATATTGAATTGTAGATAAAAATCAGCATAAAAAGGAGGAAAATTTACTGTTAAATTTAGCAATTTATATTAAATTTAATCAAAATAGTAAAGCTATTGATTTGTTACAACATAAAGATAGCTTGGGACTTGAATTTTCAAATCAGTTTCTACAATTGCGCTTTTATATAGTTCTTCTTCATAAACTTTGGTAATTTTACCTACTGGAACACCGCTAAAAAATATCCCATCAAGCCCACTAGTATAAACCTCATCGCCGACTTTTGGGCTTAGCCATTGAGCAATAAATTTAACTACAATATTCTTACCATTTCCTGTAGCAATTCCTGCTATGCGCTGCTCTCCTATACTAACTGAAAATGTCGACTTTGGATCGGTTTGTAGTAGAGCAAGCGGACTGCCATCTTTATTTATCACGATTCCAGCAGTTTTACCTTGCGAGATTAAGCCATAGATTTTATTTTCATCAAATTCATCAAAATCAATCCAAACCTTATCATGATCGCCAATATTCATATATGATAGTGCTCGAACCAACTGGATATTTGGTGTAAATTTAGTAGAGTTTTGTTCATTTAATAAAGCATCAAGCTTATAAGCAAAAGCTGAAAGTAGCGTAACAGAGCGCTCTAATTCAATATTTTGTTCTCTAAGCGCTCTTATCTCGCTGGCTTGATTAAAATGTTCATTGATAGTATATATGATAAAATCCCTGCTATCTTGGTATAAAGATAGTGTAAGCTTAACCCCACTCATCACTATACTTCTAGCATAATCGCTTAAGTAAAATGATATAAAACCTAAGCAGATAACTATCAATAAGAATTTAAGTTTATTCATTGATTAATTGGTGTAAAAGCCCTATCTCTTCTAAAGCCTTACCAGTACCTCTAGCCACTGCAAGAAGTGGTTCATCAGCTACATATACAGGCAACTTAACAATATCAGATAGATACTTATCTAGCCCCCTAATAAGCGCTCCACCACCAGTTAAAACGACACCACGCTCAACTATATCACCAGCTAAATCAGGCGGCATATTTTCTAAAACTGTTTTTAACGCATCAGCAATCTCTTTTAAAGACTCTCTCATTGCCTCTCTAATATCTTCACTAGTAATTTCGATACGACTTAATAGGCCACTTACTTGATCTCGTCCTTTTATAACCATAGATAGCTCTTTAGGTAACTGGATCGCTGAGCCAATTTTGATTTTTATCTCTTCACCGTTTCTCTCACCAATTAATAGATTAAATTTCTCTTTTACATAGTTTACAATGCTTGCATCAAGCTTATCTCCTGCAGTCCTAATACTTTTAGAAATTACCAAACCTCCTAAAGATACCACGCCAATCTCAGTTGTACCACCTCCGATATCAACTACTAAACTACCTTGAGGTTCACGAACCGGCAAATTTGCTCCAATTGCTGCAGCCATAGGTTCTTCAATTAAAAAAACCTCTCTAGCTCCAGCTGATAACGCACTTTCTCTTACAGCTTTTCTCTCTACTTGAGTTAAGCCATATGGTACAGAGATAATAATTCTAGGACGTAAAAATGTCTTTCTTCTATGAGTTTTTTCTATAAAGTGTCTAATCATCTTTTCAGTCATATCAAAATCAGCTATAACTCCATCTCTCATCGGTCTAATAGCTTCTATATCACCTGGAGTCTTACCTACCATCTCCTTAGCATCCTGTCCAACTGCTAGTATCTTTTGCTTACCATACTTCTCTCTTTGAACTGCTACGACGCTTGGTTCGTTAATTACAATACCTTTATCTTTTATTAAAACCAATGTATTTGCCGTGCCTAAATCAATACCCATATCACTTGAAAAAAGTCCTACTAGTTGGTCTAAAATCATATATCCCCTTTTATTTTACTTTCATTAATAACGGCTTTGCTTCGCCATCGATTACACTTTTTGATATTATTACATCATAGCCATTTAGTTCTGGAAGATCATACATAATATCTATCATAACATCTTCCATTATACTTCTTAGGCCTCTTGCTCCGGTTTTGCGTTTAATGGCTTGATTTGCCACCTCTTTAATCGCCTCATCTTCAAATTTAAGCCTAGCCCCATCAATAGCAAAAAGCTTTTCATACTGCCTTAAAAGTGCATTTTTTGGCTGAGTTAATATTCTTATCATATCCTCGGTCGTAATTTCATTTAAAGTAGTAATAGCATGCAATCTACCAATAAGCTCAGGAATAAGTCCAAAATGCACTAAATCATCAGGCTCTACAAGACTAAGCAAATTTGTCTTCTCGCTTTTACCTCGTTTTTCTTGGCCAAAACCTAAAACATTCTTACCTAATCTTCGCTCGATTATATCTTTTAGCCCATCAAATGCGCCACCGCACACAAATAAAATATTAGTAGTATCTATTTGAATAAATTCTTGATTTGGATGTTTTCTGCCACCTTTTGGCGGAATATTTACTACACTACCTTCAATAATTTTTAACAAGGCTTGTTGAACACCCTCGCCGCTTACATCACGAGTAATTGAACGATTCTCGCCCATTCTAGCAATCTTATCAATCTCATCTACAAAAACAATTCCTTGTTGCGCTCTAGCTACATCTCCGCCAGCTGCATTTAAAAGCTTAGTTAAGATATTTTCCACATCTTCGCCTACATATCCAGCCTCGGTTAAACTTGTAGCATCACAAATGGCAATTGGTACATCTAAAAATCTAGCCAAAGTCTGTGCCATCAAAGTCTTACCACTTCCAGTTGGGCCAATTAGCAAAATATTTGATTTTGAAATTTCGGTATCATCTTCGATACTATGTTGCTTAAATATTCTTTTATAATGATTATAAACTCCTACGCTAAAGACTTTTTTGGCTCTTTCTTGACCAATTACATAATCATCTAAAACTCCCTTTAAGATCTTTGGCGTAATATCTTTATAATCCATTGCCGGTTGGCTATTTAATCCTATTTCATCACCATGAACTGCATTATATGCTGCATCTACGCAAAATTCGCATATAAATGAGCTATCACTCTCATTAGCTAAAAGTTTTCTATCATTTGCTTCGCTCTCACCGCAAAAACTACACTTTCTAGCCATTAATCTCTCCCTTTATCAAGCGGTATTCCTCGTTTTGTATTTATGATAAATTCGCACATTTTTTTAGCTTCTATAGTAGGATTTTGTCCTAAAAGTTCCAAGGCTCTATCTTTTAATCCTCCACCACTTCTAAATAGAAATTTATAAGCCCTATTAATATCCTCAACCGTATCTTTATCAAATCTTCTACGAATTCCGACTAAATTTAAACTTCTAATATAGGCTCTATTGCCCTCAGCTAAGCAAAACGGTACAACATCTTGACTAAGTGCTGAGGCGCCAGCTATCATACAACTCTCACCAATATGAACGAACTGATGAACTGGGGTAAGCCCACCAATTACAGCATAATCATCAACTATCACATGCCCAGCAAGAGTTACACCATTAGCCAAAATAATCCCATCACCAAGATAACAATCATGAGCTATGTGCGTATAAGCCATTATAAAATTATTATTGCCGATTATGGTATATCCATCACCTTTTTTGGTGCCTGAATTTATTGTAGCAAACTCCCTAATTGTAGCATTAGTACCAATTCTCACCCCACCTGTATCTTCTAAAGAGTGGCTGATATCTTGAGGTATATCACCTACTATAGCATAACTATAAATTTTACTACCACTACCAATATGGGTATCACCAATGATTCTAGCACCTTGTTTAATAGTTACATTATCACCTAAAATTGCTTTTGAACTAACAAAAGCATATGGTTCAATCACGCACCCATCGCCTAAAATTGCACCATCTTCAACAACTGCTGTACTATGAATTTGCATATTTTCTACTTATTATTTATCTACGATCATTGCCTTTAGCTCAGCTTCAGCTACTAGTTTATCATCTACATAAGCCTTACCAACTAAAACCCAAATATTTCCCTTATGTTTTAAGACCTCTAAATGGTACTCTAGTTTATCGCCTGGGCGAACCGGAGATCTAAATTTTGCCCCATCGATACTCATAAAATAAACTACCTTATCTTCTGCGTTAGCTTGTTCAGCCTCACCCATGCTTTTAAAAGCCAAAATACCGCCAGCTTGCGCCATTCCTTCGATTATCATAACGCCTGGATATATAGGATGACCTGGAAAGTGACCTTGGAAAACTTGCTCAGCAATTGTTATATTTTTATAACCTTTAATAAATTTGCTAGGTTCTAGCTTAGACACTCTATCAATAAGCAAAAATGGATATCTGTGTGGTAATATTTTTTGGATTTCAACTACATCTATCATTAAATACCTCGGAATAAAAAGTGCTAAATTGTATCTAAATTTAGCAAAATATTAGTTGAATTTTATTAATAATATTAAAAATTTTCGCTAAATTCAGATATATTTTTTTAAATTTTTACTGCTAACTCTATGCTAGAGTGGTAAATTTGGCTATTTGCTTCAATTATATATCTACCAGTTTTTATCTCATCTAGCACAATGATTGGACTAAGATTAAATTCTAAACCTGTTAGCATTTTACGCAATTTTAACTCTTTTTTTATCTTTGGGGGATTAATTAATAATTCCATTATATTTTTATATTTAAAACCGCCGATGGAGTTAAACTTAGCTAAGCTTATTAGTTTAATATCATCTTTATTTACATTAACTTGCTCGCTTAAAACCTCAATATTAAACTTAGAACTCTTAAGCTTAAAATGTGAGTAAAAGATAAAATAACTAGGTACAACATTAGTATCAATTTTTACCCTTCCAAAATGTAATCTATAGTTTAGAATCTTTTGTCTAATTAGATCAAATTCTATCCCTTTTTGTTCTAGTTTTCTTACCTTTTTATATAATTTTAAACGATAACTGATAGAACCTGGCTGAATTTGAGCGCCAAGTGGTTCACAAAGCTCGTCTATCACCTCTTCATTTTGACGTTGTTTAATTAATCCGTATATACAACCGCAGTAATTTTGATGATAGAGCTTATCCCTTTTAGCTAGTTCAAACTGTCTTTGGGTGCCGCCATTTTTTCTTAAATCCACAGCAATAGCCTCTAGATTAGTCCCTTTTATAGCGTTATTTAGTGCATTTTCTAACTGTGTAAAATCTTTTTTAGGACTCATTAACAATGTTGTAGTAAGCTTTTTACACCCTAATTCTATGGCAGCTTTTACGCTATTTCCTACACGAAATTCAAAGCAATATTCACAACGTTTACCTTTTTCTGGCTCATTTTCTAAACCCTTAGTGCCTCTTAGCCACTCTTCATACTCATACTCGCCGCAAATAACCTTTATGCCAAACTGCTTACAACTACGCTTGACATCTTTAAATCTTAGCAAAAATTCACTATATGGATGAATATTTGGATCATAAAAGTAGCCAATAATTCGCTCATTTGGATATAGTTTTTGCAACTCAGCAATAAAGTAATGACTATCGACGCTGCAACATATATGAACTAACAAATTACCTACTTTATTAAATCAGCTAAGACTTTAGCAGCATGACCAGCTGCTTTTACACTTTTATAAACTTTTGCTATTTTACCCTCTTTATCTATGATAAATGTAGTTCTTACTATGCCTAGATACTCTTTGCCATAATTTTTACGAACCTGCCACACACCATACGCTTTTGCTACATCTTTATTAATATCACTTAGTAGGATATGTTTTAAATTTTGCTTTGCGATAAATCCACTATGGCTCTTAGTACTATCTGGGCTAACTCCTACAATCACAGTATCATTAGCTACAAATTCATCATAATTTGCGCTAAATTCACACGCCTCAGTTGTGCATCCTGGAGTATTATCTTTAGGGTAGAAGTATAATACTACATTTTTACCTCTAAAATCTCTTAAACTAATACTTACTCCATCGCTATTTTCTAGACTAAATTCTGGAGCCATGTCACCAGCTGCTAAAATTACTTTACGATCAATATCTTCTTGATTAAATACTGTAGCTTCTTTTATTTTTTCAGCCATTATTTACCCTCTTTCATAGCTTGAACAGATTTACCGCCAAAATATGTTGCATCACTTCTAATCTCATCAAAATTTATAACAACTCTTTGAGGATTTTTGCCTAGATCATTTACCATTATATCAGTAATTTTAGTTGCGATTTCATCTAGTTTTTGACGACTTGGCATTGGGTCTGAAAGCTTAATATTTATAATTGGCATATTTTTCCTTTAGATTTGATTTTGAAATTTAATTTAGAAAATTATATCTAATATTAAAAAACAAAAGATAAAGATAAATTTGGATAATTACCACATATCAATGTTTTTATAATTATTAATAAACATTTTAATATCTAGTGTAAAAATATGTCTTGCAAATTCAATTCTTAATATATTTAATACGCTTTTATTTTAATATTTTAGCAATCCTAAATAAAACTCAGCGATATAAATAGTATAAAAGAATAATATTTATAATCACTATATAGTAAATTTTAAATCTCTTTACACATCCACTCATTTGTTCTTTAAAATTTAAAGCATCTTTATAATATCTACTAATAATCAATCCACCATTAATAGATATTGGTTTGCCAAATCAGTATTTTGTTTAGGGATAATCTCTTTTATACTACTTGGTAAAATCGTAATTGTTAGCATATTAAATTTAAAAGCAGCCCTATGAGCAATACCATCACATATAAATGCTAATCCACTTGCAATCACGACTCCATTTTTTTACAAATTTAGAAGCAATATATACAAACACTCATCATCCTAACATTTTTAACTCTAAAAAAAATCAATACCATCTTTTAAATTATTCACGCAAACCTAGCTATCTCTAAAGCGCATTTTTTCATTATTAGCATATAGTTCAGAAACCAAACAAACATAATATGAATGCTTAAAAGACCATTTAAGCAAATCAATATTTGATAAAAAAGTATAGATATATCTAAAACATATATTTGAAGTATTATTTGATTTGCAAAAATCCTCTTTAATAGTATAAATAAATCTAGCAGGATTCTTTTTTAAATTTTCACAATCAACACGTAAATTACCAATATAATCTAAGCTATAAAAGGCTTTTATATTTTTAGATAAAAATCATTTCTACTAATTGTAAAATCAAATATATTATATTTTTGCATATTTTATCCTATATAAAAATTTGATAATATAATTTTACTTCACGCATTCTTGCATTTTAAATTTCAATTGTTTCATCATCATAAACAATAAGATTATTAGGAACCAAATTTAAATTATTGCTCAAATTATAATACTTATTTCTGCTAGAGTTATAATAGATATAAGAAAAATAATTTTGTAAATCATAAAATTTTATAAGCTCATCAGCTCTATTTTTATTAGTATTAGTCAATAAAATAATTCTATTTGTTTTATGCAATTCTAATATTAGATAATATAGTAAATAATTTACTTTTGTTAAATTAAATATTTAGAATAAATTTGTTCTTTATACTCTTTTATTTTAAGTAATTCTACTGCAGATAATTGATTTTCCAAACAGTTGTTTAAAGTTTTTATAGTAACTCTATTAAGTGAGACATTCCAAACTTATTGCTTAAAACATCTTTATATAATATAAGATTAGTATAATTAGTATCTAATAAAGTTCCATCCAAATCAATAACAAGAATACCTAAAGGATTAATAATATAAGCCATAAAAACACTAAAACATCTAAGCTTAACAACAGATTAATAAATATAAGATATAAAGAATAAAAACAAAGCTCACAGCAACCTACTTTTCCAGCATCCCAGTAAGGGAGAGTATCATCGGCCATGAAAAGCTTAGCTTCTTGGTTCGAGATGGAGCAAGGCGTTTCCTAATCATGTATAGCCACGAGCAGTGTTAAATAAAAAATTACTTCATCTTTTATTTTTTTCTTATAGAAATTCTAGAATTCCCTAGATAAATTGTAATTTCTTAATTAACAATGCTACTTCACTTGCTTTCATCAAGCCATACTCAAATGTCGCCATAATTTATCCTTTTCAAAAATGTCAAGCCCTACTAAATCGGGCTTGGTCATTGGTATAGCATAAATCTGTCTAATGTTAGATAAATTTATGCCTTTTATGCGGACTGCGAGAACAAGACCCCCCCCACTTGGATTTATAGTCTTGTAGCCACAATAGCAACAAATATAACTTGCCATTTTGATCTCCTTTTAAAATGAAATAAAAACTATACTCTACCTTTTTTAAACTCAATTTAAAAAGATTAATCTATAAATAATTCTATAAAACATGATTAAAAGATAAAAAGAAAGAGTATTAAAAAAGATTTTAACAAAGCTCGCAGCAACCTACTTTTCCAGCATCCCAGTAAGGGAGAGTATCATCGGCCATGAAAAGCTTAGCTTCTTGGTTCGAGATGGAGCAAGGCGTTTCCTAATCATGTATAGCCACGAGCAGTGTTAAATAAAATATCATATAGTAAAGATAATACCTTATTTAACACTGCTTAGAGTATTAAAGCTAAAAATCACTAAGCTTAATATCTAAAAATATTTTAAAAACCTAAAAGGATTATATTTTATCCTTAACAAGGAAGTGATGCTTATAAGATAAGCAAACGAGCTATTAGTACTGGTCAGCTAAAGGACTCTCATCCATTACACACCCAGCCTATCAAACTAGTAGTCTACTAGAGCTCTTAAAAGAAGATTCATCTTGGAGTTGGCTTCGAGCTTAGATGCTTTCAGCTCTTATCACATCCCAGCTTAGCTACTCAGCGATGCTCTTGGCAGAACAACTGATACACCAGTGGCTGGTTCAACCCGGTCCTCTCGTACTAGGGTCAACTCTCCTCAATCTTCTTACGCCCACGGCAGATAGGGACCGAACTGTCTCACGACGTTCTGAACCCAGCTCGCGTACCGCTTTAAATGGCGAACAGCCATACCCTTGGGACCTGCTCCAGCCCCAGGATGCGATGAGCCGACATCGAGGTGCCAAACCTCCCCGTCGATGTGAGCTCTTGGGGGAGATCAGCCTGTTATCCCCGGGGTACCTTTTATCCTTTGAGCGATGGCCCTTCCACACAGAACCACCGGATCACTAAGACCGACTTTCGTCTCTGCTTGACATGTACGTCTCGCAGTTAAGCTGGCTTATGCCTTTATACT
The DNA here is from genome assembly GCF_002139495.1 of Campylobacter sp. P0085. NCBI lineage: Bacteria > Pseudomonadati > Campylobacterota > Epsilonproteobacteria > Campylobacterales > Campylobacteraceae > Campylobacter > Campylobacter sp. P0085. Next base: position 83,840 of record NZ_MJKB01000003.1, read on the forward strand.
CTACGAACGATTTCCAACCGTTCTGAGCCAACCTTTGTAAGCCTCCGTTACACTTTGGGAGGCGACCGCCCCAGTCAAACTACCCACCAGACATTGTCCTACCTAAGGATAACTTAGGCTAGTTAGCTACCCAAATAAAGAAGAGTGGTATCTCAACAATGGCTCACCATAAACCAGAGTCTATGGATCAAAGCCTCCCACCTATCCTGCGCATCTTTATCCAAATAGCAGTGTCAAGCTGTAGTAAAGGTCCACGGGGTCTTTCCGTCTTGCCGCGGGTAGGAGGAATTTTCACCTCCACTACAATTTCACTGGATCCCTCTTTGAGACAGCTCCCATCTCGTTACGCCATTCATGCAGGTCGGTATTTAACCGACAAGGAATTTCGCTACCTTAGGACCGTTATAGTTACGGCCGCCGTTTACTCGGGCTTCGATCAAGAGCTTCGCTAATGCTAACCCCATCAATTAACCTTCGAGCACCGGGCAGGCGTCACACCCTATACATCCTCTTACGAGTTAGCAGAGTGCTGTGTTTATGGTAAACAGTCGGGAGGGACTCTTTGTTGTAACCTTCTTTGCTTTGGGAGTAAATCTTAATACAAAGTTAGGCACACCTTATACCGAAGATACGGTGCTATTTTGCAGAGTTCCTTAAAGAGAGTTCTTCCACGCGCCTTAGAATACTCATCCCACCCACCTGTGTCGGTTTACGGTACGGGCAATTATTACTAAACTTAGAAACTTTTCTTGGCTCGATAGTATCATGGATTCTCCATCTACTCCGAAGAGCGTCAAGAGCCTTTGAGGTCTCGGATAGAGAGTTACGGATTTGCCTATAACTCAACCTACGCCCTTAGACTAGCACTTCCATCCGCTAGCTCCATTAACTTTAAGCGTCCTTCCATCGCACATAATAATTGGTATTGGAATATTAACCAATTTTCCATCGCATACCCCTTTCGGACTTTGCTTAGGACCCGACTAACCCTACGATGACGAGCATCGCGTAGGAAACCTTGGGTTTACGGCGAAGGGGATTCTCACCCCTTTTATCGCTACTCATGCCTGCATGCTCACTTCTATCCGCTCCAGCACTCCTTACCGGTATACCTTCAACGCTGAATAGAACGCTCTCCTACCACTTGCACTTAATTCTAACTACTTCTAATTACTTTAGCTAAACTATTTTCTCATAATTTAATTTATATGAGTGCAATTAAATTATGAGAAATATAACTTAAAAGCTCATAGCCAAATTTATAATTAGAATTAAGTGCAAGTCTAAAGCTTCGGTACTCATTTTAGCCCCGTTATATTTTCCGCGCAGAATCACTAGACCAGTGAGCTATTACGCTTTCTTTAAAGGATGGCTGCTTCTAAGCCAACCTCCTGGTTGTTTCAGTAACTCCACATCGTTTTCCACTTAAATGAGATTTAGGGACCTTAGCTGTTAGTCTGGGTTGTTCCCCTCTCGACGACGGATTTTATCACTCGCCGCCTGACTGCTGTGATTACACTTTGCGCATTCGGAGTTTGATAGGGTTTGGTACATTGGTGTATGCCCTAGCCCATTCAGTGCTCTACCTCACAAAGTTACTACACAACGCTATACCTAAATATATTTCGGAGAGAACCAGCTATCACGATGTTTGATTGGCCTTTCACCCCTATCCACAAGTCATCAGGAGCCTTTTCAACGGCCGTCTGTTCGGTCCTCCACTGGCTCTTACACCAGTTTCAACCTGCTCATGGATAGATCACATCGTTTCGGGTCTGCAGCATCTGACTATACGCCCTATTAAGACTCGCTTTCGCTACGGCTCCGGGTTTCCTTAACCTCGCCAGACACCACAACTCGCAGGCTCATTATGCAAAAGGCAGTCCATCACCCTGATAAATCATAGGGCTCTGAATGATTGTAAGCAAATGGTTTCAGGTTCTATTTCACTCTGATCACCTCAGTTCTTTTCACCTTTCCCTCACGGTACTTGTGCACTATCGGTCTAGTAGTAGTATTTAGGGTTGGATAGTGGTCTACCCAGCTTCAGACAGGATTACACGTGTCCCGCCCTACTCAGGATACTGCTAAGTATAAACGCACTTTCATATACGGGAGTATCACCCTCTATGCTTAAGCTTTCCAACTTATTCTATTAGATTGTTTAAGTCTATATTGCAGTCCTACAACCCCACTAGCAAGCTAGTGGTTTGCCCTCTTACGCTTTCGCTCGCCGCTACTAGCGTAATCTCGTTTGATTTCTTTTCCTGTTGGTACTAAGATGTTTCAATTCCCAACGTTCGCTCCGCATTGCGGTAGTATATATCACTATATACTGGGTTGCCCCATTCAGAAATTCCCGGATCAAAGCCCCTTGACGGCTCCCCGAGACTTATCGCAGCCTGGCACGTCTTTCATCGCCTCTACTAGCCAAGGCATCCACCATTTGCTCTTAGTAGCTTACCTTTTTTAATTAGATTATTGATATTCTAATTCGCATCACTTCCTTGTTAAAGATAAAAATAGATAGCTAATCTTAAAATATAAAGAAGATTTTTACTAGATTTTTTTACTACTCTTTTCTTTTATTAAAGATATGGCTATTAGATTTATAATATTTGAATTTAAATTTAATAAGACGGAAAGTATTAACTACTATTAAGTAAGTTTTAAAGCTTAATAGCTTGTGAAGTTAATATTTATAAACTATATCTTTTATATTATTGGGATAACAGTGTTTGATATAGAATATTTGAAATTAAACTAAATTCAAAGCTCTAACAAGTCCTGTAAAATTGTTTTAAATATTAAAACTTGATTGTGACTTTTAACAATGGTAATTTAAGTAACTTTAGACTAAAGTCTAATCAGAAAGTTTAATATAAACTCTCTGATTAGACTTTGATTAATAAATTTCTATTATTCCTATCTTTTAAATTTAAACTATGGTGGAGAATAGCGGGATCGAACCGCTGACCTCCTGCGTGCAAAGCAGGCGCTCTCCCAGCTGAGCTAATTCCCCTTGTCAATCTCTCAAACCTAAACAAGTGTGATTGAGACTCCTCTTAAGCGATAATTGTGAGATTATCACTTTGTACTCTAGAAAGGAGGTGATCCAACCGCAGGTTCTCCTACGGTTACCTTGTTACGACTTCACCCCAGTCGCTGATTCCACTGTGGGCGGTAGCTAGTTTAGCATTCCGACTTCGAGTGAAATCAACTCCCATGGTGTGACGGGCGGTGAGTACAAGACCCGGGAACGTATTCACCGTAGCATGGCTGATCTACGATTACTAGCGATTCCGGCTTCATGCTCTCGAGTTGCAGAGAACAATCCGAACTGGGACATATTTTATAGATTTGCTCCATCTCACGATATTGCGTCTCATTGTATATGCCATTGTAGCACGTGTGTCGCCCTGGGCATAAGGGCCATGATGACTTGACGTCGTCCACACCTTCCTCCTCCTTACGAAGGCAGTATATTTAGAGTGCTCAGCCAAACTGTTAGCAACTAAATACATGGGTTGCGCTCGTTGCCGGACTTAACCGAACATCTCACGACACGAGCTGACGACAGCCGTGCAGCACCTGTCACTAAGTTCTAGCAAGCTAGCACCCTCGTATCTCTACAAGGTTCTTAGGATATCAAGCCCAGGTAAGGTTCTTCGCGTATCTTCGAATTAAACCACATGCTCCACCGCTTGTGCGGGTCCCCGTCTATTCCTTTGAGTTTTAATCTTGCGACCGTACTCCCCAGGCGGTATACTTAATCCGTTAGGTGCATTACTGCCATGACTAGCATAGCAACAACTAGTATACATCGTTTAGGGCGTGGACTACCAGGGTATCTAATCCTGTTTGCTCCCCACGCTTTCACGCATTAGCGTCAGTTGAGTTCTAGCAGATCGCCTTCGCAATGGGTATTCCTGGTGATCTCTACGGATTTTACCCCTACACCACCAATTCCATCTGCCTCTCCCTCACTCTAGATTATCAGTTTCTCAAGCAGTTTAATGGTTGAGCCATTAGATTTCACAAAAGACTTGATAATCCGCCTACGCGTCCTTTACGCCCAGTGATTCCGAGTAACGCTTGCACCCTCCGTATTACCGCGGCTGCTGGCACGGAGTTAGCCGGTGCTTATTCCTTAGGTACCGTCAAATTTCTTCCCTAAGAAAAGGAGTTTACGCTCCGAAAAGTGTCATCCTCCACGCGGCGTTGCTGCTTCAGGGTTTCCCCCATTGAGCAATATTCCCTACTGCTGCCTCCCGTAGGAGTCTGGACCGTGTCTCAGTTCCAGTGTGACTGATCATCCTCTCAGACCAGTTATGCGTCATAGCCTTGGTGAGCTATTACCTCACCAACTAGCTGATACAATATAGTCTCATCCTATGCCGAAAAAACTTTCCCAACTTAACTTGTGTTAAGAAGGAGTATGGAGTATTAGCAGTCATTTCTAACTGTTGTCCTCCAGCATAGGGCAGATTAACTATACATTACTCACCCGTGCGCCACTAACTCATAAGAGCAAGCTCTTACTTGTCCGTTCGACTTGCATGTATTAGGCACGCCGCCAGCGTTCACTCTGAGCCAGGATCAAACTCTCCATAAAAATACTTTACAAAATAGTAAAGTAACTATTTATTATGAAGTTTTAATCTAAAAACTTTATATCTGTTATATAAGTATTGAATCTATTATAATATAATAAGATTCTGGCTCAATCGATCACTTGTTTAGATTTCAAAGATTGACTATAAAAGATAGTTTAACATTATAAAAATTAAAAAACAAAAACGATAGAGAAATGATTTAACCAAGCTTTTCAGAAGGTTAAGGTGTTTCTCAATTCGTGAGCTGGAATTATATAAGAGATATGCTTAAAATAAGATTAAATATTAGGGAAAATTCTAAAAAATTTAAAAAAATTTGCAAATTTGGTTAAAAATTTAGTAAAATTAATAAAATTTTGGAGAAAATATGATTAAATTTACCTTGCCATCAAATACTTTTTTAGATAATTATGTATTAAATTGCGAATTTGCAAACGCATGTAAACTTTCAAATGGTGCGTATAAATTCTGGAAAGGTATTGTTGCAGCAAGTTATCAAGACTCTAGAACGCTCTTTTTACATAAAAAATCGATCCCGCAGAAATATCAATATGCAATAAATTATTGCTCTAATTTAGATGGGTTTGTGTTAGCAAGTGCATTTTGCTCATTTACAGGTATATCTAACTCGCATTTAGTAGCTTCTAATAACTCAGCTCTTCATAGTATGCTCGAGATCAAAATGGTTGATAAATTTAAATTCGTTAATCTAAAAAAACTCTATGATGATCTTGATCTTCCATATTCAGCCCATATTTATATCGAAAAATGTAAATATTTTTCACCTACACCATTTGAAAAGAGAATTAAAATCACTGAGACTCTTTGCTTGGGATACTACTAGTACTTACTATAATCATATAGTAAAATTTTGTCTCTTGAATTTAATAAATTTACATTATATTTTAAGAATTATAAACTATTTTCTAAATTTGCCCTCTATTTCTATGCTCCTTTTTAATCCTCATAACTTCAAATATAAATTTAACATAACCACCTTTATACCAGTTTTTATGAGCTTTTATAAGGGCATTTCCTAGTTTGTAGCTTAGATGGTTTTTCGTGTTTAGGGCTTTTTGGTATTTATTCTCTAAAATAGATATATTTGTATTTTGTTTATCAAATTTATCTTGCATATTTATGAGTTCTTGCTCTTTTTGTGCTAGTTGTTCTTTTAATGCTTTTATCTCTAGTTCTTGTGAGGTTGGCTGTGGTGTAGGTTTTGGAGCTTGTGAGGTTGGCTGTGGTTTAGTTTCATCTATCTCTTCAAATTTTAAAGATTTAAATTTATTTTCATATTTAGGTAAAGGGATATCATAAGGCATATCTTTAAAATATGCAAAGCGATTTTTATTTTTATTGCAATATATTGCATTATATACAAATTCTAATTTTTCTTGTGCTGTGTTTAGAGAGTCTAGCTTTTCTTCAATTGCTTTAGGAGATAAGAATTCGTTTTGGTTGTAGGTGTATTTGAAATCATTGTTTGGAATATAGTTATATTTATTTGTTTCTTCTAAATCCCAATTATGCACACACTCTCCTCTCCAAGAGATATTTTCTTTTACCTGTTTAATTGGATTGCCAGCATTAATAGTATTAGAATAACAAAGTTTTGTAACTACACTTTTTGTGCCAATAATGCTTCCAGAAGCAACGAATGATTTTTTGAGAAATGCTACTTCTTGTCCAACCCATACATGATCTCCTATATAAATGCTTTGAGTAGGATTGATACGTTTATTGGTAATATTGTCGTATATTAAATGTGGATCCGCATTTCTAAACCAAATCGTATGCGAGAAAAGACATTGATCTCCTATTATAATGTTTTTTCTTTCAGATAGCAGCAAAGATCTTTGTCCACTTGGATTGCAATAATTATTGTTACCCATATAACATACAGAATGAGAATGAATAATGATATTTATCATTTTTAAGCCATCTCCTAAAAATACTAAGCTATTATCTTTAAGAGTTATACATGTATTTTTTAGAGTACATTTTGGAGATAAAAATAATATACTATTTTTGCCTTTAAAATCTAGTTTTAGATTTACTTGCTTAGATAAATCTCCATAAATTATATTCCCATTTTCTCTTATATGTTTTTGCATCTATATCCTCCACGCAATCTTCGGCGGTAGATTATCAAAAAAAAAAAAAATGAAATTATAAAAATAGATTAGTTAATTTATTTAAGATTAAATTTATAATTAAAAAAAGTTGTTTTGTTAACAAATTAATGATTTTAAATTTTATTTACCCCCCCACCTATAAATATCTACAATGACATGTACTTATTTATTTAAAATAGCCATAAAAAAGTATATATTCATTGTAAACTATTATATATGGTAACAACCCTCACCTACTCCACTGGCAACAACACCATCGCAGCTCTAAGCTCAGGCATTATAGCCCATAATCCAACCGGTGGATTGAGTTAAAATAGATAGATTAACGAGCGGATTGAGTGTTAATAAAATAAATTTAATTCAAGAATAAATCAATAATAAAAAGTAGAGTTTTAAGCCCTAAAAAGGGCTTAAAGGTTTATTTAATAACGCCACACGCCATTCTAGCGCCGCCGCCGCCAAGTGCTTTTGGATGGTCGCTGTGATTGTCACCACCGATATGAACCATCAAAGAGTGGCCTTTTAACTCGCTTAAATCTTTTATTTTAGGTGATAAAACAGGATTTGTCGCAGTGCCATCAGCTGCTACATATAGCGCTGGTAAGTCGCCTTTGTGGCCTTTGTCATCCCAAGGTAAAGAGTGATTACCGCTATTTGTTGGATCCCAGTGGCCGCCGGCTTTCATACCTAAGCCCTTGTCGGTTGCGCCACAATCAGGATTTGCATGGACATGAAATCCGTGTAAGCCTGGCTCTAAGCCTTTAAGATCAGGGAAAAACGCCACGCCGTAATTTGTTTTAACCGCTATTACGCTACCTACTGGAGTGTTTTTGTCTTGTCCTAGTAGATCGACTTTTATCTCGACATGATCTACGCTTTTAGGATCAAAAATTGTCATATTAGCCGCTAATAAACTAGAGCTAGCAAGCATCAAAGCAGATGCTACAAAACCAAATTTTTTCATAATTTTCCTTTAAAATTGAAGTATAATTCATTATAACCAAAAATTATTAATAAATTAAGATTTTTAATACAAAATCCAAATTTTACCTATAAAATAGCCAAACCACGCCAAAAAGTATAAATTTTAACGATTTTTAGAATTTAGCCTAATACCCCTTTAAAAGCCACTTTTTATACACCCAATCCAAAATATTTATCAAAGAATTTCAATAATTTTTCGATTATGGCTTGTTTTCTTTCATTTCTATTGCCGCCGTTAAATCTACCCATAGGTGGTAGTATTTTTTCTATATCTGTTCCTATTGTTTTGACCTGACCATCTCTAAAAGAGCTATCTATAAACTTTCTCGTCTCGCTCTCTTTTAAATTTTCTTCTTTTATTAAATTTTTTAGATCACTCTCCTTTTGTTCTTTGACAAATTTCGCCCAATCTGTCATTACATCTGTATCGGCGTTAATTTTATTGATAAATCCATCTATTAGATCTTTTTTGGATCTTAGTGACATGCTTGCTCTAATCGCTTTATCGATTGAGCTTCGTATCTCTTGGTCTTTGCAATTTGATTTATGATATTTTGTAACTAGCATCAAAATATAATCTATATTTACCTCCAATTGCCTTACAAGCTCCATCTCAAATACCAAATCATCTTTTATACTTTCGCTATCTTCTGATTTTGATTTGAACTCCTCATTGAGATCTTCATATTTGCCAAGGTAATTTTGAAAATCCCCTTCGCTTAGTATCTCCATGCCTTTGAATTTGTCAAATGATGATAGGATATTTCTTAGTCTTAGAATGCTACCAAAGGAGATTATAAAATCCCTTTTGGCTGATTCTCCTATGATCTGCTCTTCTGGTGGATACTTTTGGATAAGCTGGGATATTTTTTCTTCATAGCCCATAATATGCTTTTTGTCATCATCATACCCATAATAGTAATCTTCAAAAGATCTTAGCAGCACTATCCCGCTCGCATTTTTATCGCCAAATAGGGCTATAGCGTCATTTGTCTCTTGCTGTAAATCTCTAAAACATACGATATTTCCATAGGATTTTACAGAATTTAATATCCGATTTGTTCTTGAAAATGCTTGTATCAATCCATGTTGTTTTAGGTTTTTATCCACCCATAATGTATTTAGCGTAGTAGCGTCAAATCCTGTCAAAAACATATTAACAACGATCAATAAATCAACTTCTCTTTTCTTGACCTTATCAGAGAGATCCTTATAATAGTCTTGAAATCCATTGCCTTCAGATGAGAAATTTGTTTTAAATTTTTTATTATATTCACTTATAGCAAAATCCAAAAACTCTCTTGAGCTTTTATCTAGTAGCTCCGTCTCAAATCCCTCATCATCTATTATCCCATCGGCCCTGTCTTCTTCATTAGCCGCAAAAGAGAATATCGTAGCGATGGTTAAATCTTTTTGCTTTTCTTCTAATTGCTTTTTAAATTCCAAATAATATTTTTTAGCCATATCAATCGAAGCGACCGCAAACATCGAGTTAAATCCATTTATTCTTTGACCTTTTAAATCATAATATGAGCTTCTTTTTGTCTTTTGGTTAAAATGCTCGATTATGTATTCAACTATTTTTTTAACCCTCTTGTCATCTGCCAATGCTCCTGCCTCATCGATCCTTGCAACTTCTTTGTCTTTTATACCATCTTTTTTCTTAATTGTATTTACATAATCAATTCTAAATGGCAAGACATTCCCATCATTTATAGCATCAACAATGGTATAAGTATGGAGCTTATCCCCAAAGGCTTGCTCAGTGGTACAAAAATTAGGATTTGATTTATTAGTAGCATTTTTAGCAAAAATTGGCGTCCCAGTAAATCCAAATAGATGATAATTCTTAAAGCTCTTAGCTATCGATATATGCATACCACCAAACTGCGATCTATGGCACTCATCAAATATCAAAACCAAATGCTTTTGAAATGCCGAATGCTTGGGGTTCCTTTTGACAAATTCGCTTAACTTTTGGATAGTTGTAACTATGATTTTAGCGCTATCATCTTCAATCTGTTTTTGTAGTATTTTGGTATTTCTATTGCCATTTGCCGCACCCTTTTCAAACCTATCATACTCTCGCATCGTCTGATAATCCAAATCTTTTCTATCAACGACAAATAGCACCTTATCTATATAGTCTAATTTACTTGCGAGTTGAGCGGTCTTAAATGATGTTAAGGTCTTGCCAGAGCCTGTAGTATGCCATATGTAACCACCAGCTTCTATCGTTCCCATTTTTTTGTAATTTGTGCTTATTTGAATTTTATTTAGTATCCTTTCAGTTGCGGCTATTTGATATGGACGCATCACTAGCAATAACTCTTCAGCTGTAAATACGCAATATTTGGTTAATATATTTAGTATCGTATGTTTTGAAAAAAATGTCTTAGTAAAATCCACTAAATCGGGTATTGTTTTATTACTCGCATCAGCCCAGTATGAAGTAAATTCAAAGCTATTGCTTGTTTTCTTGCTTCTATTTTGTGTTTGGGTGTTTTCTTTTATATGGCTCTCTCTTGTGGTGTTAGAATAGTATTTTGTATTTGTGCCATTTGAGATTACAAATATTTGTATATACTCATATAGCCCACTACCAGCCCAGAAGCTATCTCTTTGATATCTATTTATCTGATTAAATGCTTCTTTTAAGGCTACTCCCCGTCTTTTTAACTCTATATGAATCAAAGGCAATCCATTAACCAAAATCGAAACATCATAGCGATTTTCATAGTTTCCGCCCTTTTCTACATATTGATTGATAACTTGTAATATATTATTATGGATATTTTTCTTATCAATTAGATAGATATTTCTACTCGTTCCATCATCTTTTTTTAATACTTGGATATGGTCTTCTTGGATTTTTTTGGTTTTTTGGACTATTCCATCATTGTTATTAGCGATACTATTTTTATAAAATCTATCCCATTCATTATCACTAAATTTATAATCATTCAATATCTCTAATTGAGCTCTAAGGTTACTAATAAGCCCCTTTGAATCATTGATTTTTAGATATTCATAGCCTTGCTCGCTAAGCATTTTTATAAATTCATTTTCTAAGGCTGCTTCGCTTTGATAACTATCAGATTTTTTCTTTAATGGTTCATACTCAGCCACCACAGTAGAATTGCTCATTTCCATAACTATATTATATTTATTCATATTATTTTCCCATTTTTAATTTTATATCACAAATTTTTTGATTTTTTCGTGATATAGATTTTTATATCACAAATTTTTTGATTTTTTCGTGATATAGATTAATAATCTTTATTAACCTAGTTTAGACCCCAGTTAAATCATGATTAAGTCACTTTAAAATCTATCATCGAAATAAATTAATATATTTTTCAAAAACAAAAATTTGATTTCTGGTATATCCTGTAACTTCTTTTATTATACCCTCACTTAATAATACTTTAACTATACCATTTATAGTAGTTAATTTAATTCCAGTTCCTTCTACAAGTTTATTTCTAGTAACTTGCGGTTCATTATATAAAAAATCTACCACTTTTTTTACATTTTCAGTTTTAACTGGAAATTTTACTATTTCATTATCAATTTCTTGTGTAAATTCAACAACTTTTTTAAATTTATTTTTTGCCGTTTTTGATGTTTCTATAACAGCTTCTAAGAAAAATTTAATCCAACCTATAATATCATTATTAGTTCTAGCTCTAGTTAAACAGTCGTAATACTCATCTTTATTTCTTTCAATGTAATCTGAAATATATAAACATGATTTTTCTAGCATTCCCTTACTTTGGATATATAAAAGTATCAATAATCTTCCTATTCTACCATTACCATCCAAAAATGGATGAATTGATTCAAATTGATAATGTAATATTGCGATTTTAATTAAGTCAGGAGTATCTACTTCTTCATTATTTATAAACATTTCAAAATCAGTTAACAAATCTGCAATTTCTGTATGTGGTGGTGGGACATACACCGCTTTACTAGGCATACTGCCACCTATCCAATTTTGAGAAATTCTAAATTCTCCTGGAGTTTTATGCTCTCCACGAACTCCTGTCATTAAAACCTTATGTATATCTCTGATCAATCTTGTACAAACCGGAAAACCGTCTTTTACTCTTTCAATTCCATAGTTAATAGCTTTTACATAATTTTGAACTTCTTCCCAATCATCTCTTTTCTCTGGATTAATATCTGCTATGTCCATCAAGTCTTCTTCTATAGTTGTTCTAGTTCCCTCAATTTTACTTGATTTATTTGCTTCAATCTTTACATGCATTTTAATGTATAAATCCACATTTGGAATTAAAATTGAATATGCGTTTAGCTCGCCAATTTGCCTATTCGCTTCAGCTAGTAAATTATCCAATTTTGTATCATCCCAACCCCAATTATAATTAATCTTACTGGGAATAAAAGCTTTATATGTACCCATATTTATATGATTTCCTGATTTATAATCTTCTAATTTCATTGCAACACTCCTTTAACTATTTTTTTAATTCCTTAAAGGTTAGTAATTTATCTCTATAATACTCATATTGCTTTTTTCTTGCTTCTATTTCAGCTGGTAATCCATCAGAAATATCATTGCATATTTTTTCTAACTTTTCTAATATTACCACCACATTTTTTTGTTCTTCTATTGACGGAAGTGGAATTTCAAATTTATTTAAATATCCAAAATTTATTGCAGGCATTGTTGATTTTCCAGATGAACCATTAAGTTTTTCATAAATTGATTTTTGTGATAAATAAAATTTTAAGTAATTGATATCTATTTCTTTATTATCTTTTATATTGATTTTAAACATATTATTTGCTATAGCACCAAACTTATTTGTAAAAACTTTTCCGCAAGCACTTGCACCATAACGGATCATAATCATTTCATTTTCTTTTTTTATATATTTATCATCCGGTTTTTCAATATATCTCGGTGATTCATTTGAGTTTACAAAATCAACTATTCTTAAGAATGGAACACTGTTATCAAAAGGCTCAAAAAATTGTTTATCAACATCAACTTGTATTCCTTGAGAAAATCTGGCTATTTCTTCAAATTTTATTGTTTTATACTCAATTCCTCTTTTTTCAAAATTAAATAATTCGTTTGAATAATACTCATATTGCTTTTGCCTTGCTGAAAGCTCTGCTGAAAGCTCTGCTGAAAGCAATGTGAAATTATCCAATATACGGACAATTTCACATTGCACTTCCAACGGAGGCACAGGAATAGAAATTGACAATAACGCCTTTTGTGTTATATGTTTCATAGTAGAACCAGTAAGCATTCTTGAATAATCAGCATAAGCTAAATTACTATCTAAATAATAATATAAAAATTTTGAATTTATAATTTCATGTTTTGGTTTTATGATATAAATTCCTTCATTTACACCCCAATTTAATGTTTCATAATCGACCAAAGCCATTTTTCCGACTGTTCCAGTATTTGAAAAAAGAATATCACCATTTTCAATATTGGCTCTAGCTTGAATTATTTTAATAGCTTCATCATTAATTAAATCTGTTTTTTCTGTTTGATTTACACCTTTTAATCCATTTAATTCCCTAACAGTAACATAAAAACCTGTTGCATCATCGGGATTTAATTTAAAAAATCTTCTAGGATTTATACCTATATTCACGCTTTTAGTAATGCCTTCAATTTTTTTAAATTCCACCCCATTTGGGCATAATTTGTTGATTAATTCATCTAATTTACTCATAGATTACGCCTCGATTTCTAAAATGATTTTATCTATTTCGTTGCGAAGCTCATTCTCTCTAGCTACTATTTGGGCTATTTCATTATTTAGCTTTACTATATCTATTTTTTCTCTTGTGTCTTCTTGTTCTACATAGGTTGATACTGATAGATTGTAGTTATTCTGGGCTATCTCTTTGTTTGGGATTAATTTGGCAATGTGGCTAATATCTTTTCTATCTTTAAATATTTTAACTATATTATCTATATTTTTATCGGTTAATCTATTGTTATTAGTTACTTTGACACACTCTTTAGAAGCGTTTATAAAGAGTGTGCTATTATCTTTTTTACCCTTTTTTAATACCATTATACAAGTTGCTATACTTGTCCCAAAAAAGAGATTATCAGGTAGTTGGATAATCGAGTCAATAAAATTATTATCGATTAGATATCTTCTAATCTTTTGTTCTGCTCCGCCTCGGTATAAAATACCAGGAAAGCATACTATAGAAGCTGTGCCATTAGGTGCTAGCCACGATAATGAGTGCATTATAAAGGCAAAATCCGCTTTTGATTTGGGTGCTAAAACTCCAGCCGGAGAGTAGCGCTCATCATTTATCAAAATGGCATTATCATCTCCAGCCCATTTGATAGAGTATGGTGGATTAGATACTATCACCTCAAATGGCTCATCATCCCAGTGTTTAGGCATGGTCAAAGTATCTTCGCAAGCTATGTTAAATTTATCATAACCAATATCATGTAAAAACATATTAATCCTACAAAGGTTATAGGTAGTTAAATTTATCTCTTGACCATAAAAGCCGTTTCTTACATTATCTTTGCCTAAAATGTTCGCAGATTTCAAAAGCAATGACCCACTTCCGCAAGCCGGATCATAAACCTTATTAACCTCTTTTTTATCCAAAATAGCGAGTTTGGTAAGTAGCTCGCTAACCTCTTGTGGTGTGTAGAACTCTCCACCTGATTTACCAGCATTTGAAGCATACATAGACATTAAAAACTCATAAGCATCCCCAAATGCGTCTATATCATTATCCTTATAATCTAAATTTATCCCAGCTATTCCATCTAATATTTTTAGAAGTTTTTCATTTCTTTTAGCAACTGTGGCACCTAGCTTATTGCTATTGACATCTATATCATCAAATAACCCAGAAAAGTCATCTTCACTCTGCGTGCCTTTGGCGGAGTTTTCGATATTGTTAAATATCATTTCTAAATATTCATTTAAATTATCTTTTATATTTTTCGTTTTGCCCTCGTTATCTGTGAATGTAGCGCTATGGCTTTTAGCTGATTTAATCACATTACAAAACAACTCTGAAGGACGAATGAAAAATCCCTTTTCTGTAACAAGATTATCCCTTTCAAACTCGGCCTCACAATCTTTTAAATTCGCATAATCAAAAGTGGTATCGCCTGCTGCTCTCTCCCCTTCATTTATATAATTAGCTATATTTTCTGATATATATCTATAAAACATAATACCTAGCACATACTGCTTAAAATCCCATCCATCCACTGAACCTCTCAAATCATCAGCGATGGACCATATCGCTTTATGTAATTCTTCTCTTTGGTGGTTGCTTGCCATTTTGATTGCCTTTAAATTTGATTTTGATAGCGTTTTTTAGCTTGTATTATATATTTTCATTAGTTAAATTACAATATTTTAATCTGATTTTGTGTATATAGATATGAAATTTGGCTTTTTGTGGGGTTAAATTTGGCTTTTTGTGTAGCGTTTTTAGGGTTGGGTGGCGAATTTTTGTGGGTGGCATTTTTGGGTGGCGGAATTGGCTCTTTGTGGGTGGCATTTAGATACTATGGCGGAATTTAGCGGTGAAATTTGGCAATGGCAAAAAATTCGCCGGTGTTAGCGGCTAATAGTAATAGGAGACCGCCCGAATTGGGCGGTTGTTGAGTGGTGGTGATTTAAGAATGGATATAAATTTATTTAGATACTTCTAGGATTTTTCGGCCATTGATATCTTGGATTGGGCGATTGTTTTGACCTATTATATTAGTAAAAAATTTAATCTGTTCATCTGAAGCAAAGGCGTTATCTTTATTTATTAGCCAAATCACACCCTCAGAGCATGGTGGCGTAGTGAGTGAGCCAACTAGCTCAATATAATTTTGAAGATTTTTGACTAGGTCGCTTAAGGCTAAATTCGCTATTTTTCTACTCTCCCCAACCTTAGTAGGTGCGTCCGCCCAAATCTCTTTAATCACAGGATTTTCGCCGCCTTTATCAAACATAATCGCCAATACCAAAAGCTCCCCATCACTAGCCTTATGAACTAAATGAGCCACCATAGGATAGTGCTTTTTATCAAAAGTATATTCTGATGGCGTGTGAAAATGCATCTGTAAAAGCTCGAATTTTTTCTCTTGGAATGTTAGGGTGCTGCCTGGATTGAAGTTCACTTGTAAAGTGTGTCCGTTATTGATAAGCTCTTTTGGGCTATTTTTATAATCAAATATAGGCTTTTGTAGCGTGGATTTCGCAGTTTGAGCTATATCAATTGGCGATTGATTTTTGCCATATTTACAGGTGCGAAATTCATCCATCAAATCTCCCCAATGCTCTGGCGATCCATCACCACTATAACCCCAATGTGGCGTATCATGATGAGTATTAGAACCACTCACACCAATCAAAAAACCAAAAAGCAAAATAACTAAAAATCTCATAATTTCTCCTTAGAGTGAATTTAAAATAATTTAATCAATATAATTTAATCAATATAATTTAATCAATATAATTTAATCAATATAATTTAATCAATATAATTTAATTTAATTATATGAATTAAATTTATTTTATAATAAAAATTAGTTATTATACTCGCCATAAACATAAATTTTTCTTAATATTTATATTTTTATGCGTGGCAAATTTCATTAATTTAAATTTGATATTTGATTTGAAGTTTGATTTAGCTTAATCTAGTATAAATTTGCTATTTTACCTATTGTGATTTCATCGCTATTAAATGATATAAAAGGGATTTTAAACTAAATTTAAAATGAATTTTAAAAATCATTTTAGAAATTTGAAAAATTTATATCTAGATATTGGCTTTTTGGTCTTGCGGTGGTGGCGTAATGGCTTTTAGTTGGCTGTCTGTTGTAAAGTTTTTCATTTTCATTTGTGTATCCTTTTTGGGATTTGGTTATTTGCGTGGGTATCCCTTTGGGTGAAAATAACTGAAATGAAATGATAACAAATAAAAGCTTAAATTAGTTTCAAAATCCTATTTTTAGGGCTTTTTTAATAATTTGTGAAAGTTTAAGAAAAGTATTGAAATGGAGTGATGGTGCGGACGAGAGGACTTGAACCTCCACACCGTAAGGCACCAGATCCTAAGTCTGGCGTGTCTGCCAATTTCACCACGTCCGCAACAATAATAAGATTTGTCAAGCAAAAACTTAACAAGGTGGTACGCCCAAGAGGATTCGAACCTCTGGCCTACGGCTTAGAAGGCCGTTGCTCTATCCAGCTGAGCTATGAGCGCATATGAAAACTCAGCTCTTATATTTGAAAGTGGTGCGCCAGGTAGGACTCGAACCCACAACCTACAGATCCGAAGTCTGTCGCTCTATCCAATTGAGCTACAAGCGCAGTCTCCTCATATAAATGGGGTGAGTGATGGGAATCGAACCCACGACCCTCAGGACCACAATCTGATGCTCTAACCGACTGAGCTACACTCACCACATGGTCGGGGTGAAAGGATTCGAACCTTCGGCCCCTTGGTCCCAAACCAAGTGCGCTAACCAGACTGCGCTACACCCCGAAGTATAGTCTCGCTATTTCAAATAAAGAGCTGAAATTATATACAAAAAAAAATCATTTGTCAATTAAATTTAGCTTAAATTTGAAAAATTATTCCAAATTTAAGCAATATTATTTCTCTTTTTTCTTGAATAAAGATTTATCATCTCTACTACCAAAGAGAATGCCATAGCAAAATATATATAACCTTTTGGTATATGAAACTCCAACCCTTCGCCCACTAGCGCCACGCCTATTAAAATCAAAAACGCAAGAGCTAAAACTTTAATAGTCGGATTGGACTCCACAAATCTACTAATAGCACCGCTAGCAAGCAACATCACACCAACTGCTAATATAACGGCTAATATCATAATCTCTATATGATCGGCCATACCTACGGCTGTAATCACGCTATCAAGCGAAAAGACAATATCAAGTACAGCAATTTGAATAATAATCATCATAAAGCCAGCTCCAGCCTTGCTAGCCATACTTTGTTCTTCATTTTCACCTACTGCGTGTGAGTGTAATTCAAGAGTGGATTTAGCTATCAAAAACAACCCACCAGCAATCAATACGATATCACGCCCTGAAATTTCTTGCCCTATCACGCTAAATAGCGGCGTAGTAAGCTTCATAATCCAAAATAGGCTAAGTAGTAACAATATTCTAGTTATCATCGCAAGCCCAAGACCAACTACCCTGGCACGATCTCTTTGTTCATTTGGCAATTTGCCACATAAAATTGCTATAAATATAATATTATCAATACCCAAAACTATCTCAAGTGCAGTTAGCGTCATTAAGCTAATCCACGCCTCAGGCATATAGATCCACTCAAGCATTTTTATCCTTTGTTAGAATTTTTATAATTGTTTTTGGTAGTAGTTTATGCTCAATTTTATGAATTTTTTTCTCCCACTCTTGCAGGGTTTTTGTTTTCCGAGCGAAGCTCTTTTGTGCTATTATCTCTCCAGCATCTAGCTCAGAACTTACCCAATGTACACTTACTCCACCTATTTGCATATTGCTATGATAACTATCTGTTATAGCATGCGCTCCTTTAAATAGTGGCAATATGCTTGGATGTAAATTAATAGCTTTAATATTATCAGTAAATATAGGCGTAAGAATTCTCATAAATCCAGCTAAAATAGTCAAATCAATACTATATTTATTAATCTCATCAACTACTGCTTTATCAAACTCCTCTCTACTGGCATAATCTTTATGATTAATAACCACAGTATCAAGACCAAATTTCTTAGCACGCTCAATCCCTTTAGCATTAGGATTATTACAAATTAGTAAAGCAACATTAATCTTAATGCCTTTAAAAATCTTACCATGAACTTTTTCTAATATGGCTTGCAAATTCGAGCCACTTCCACTGAATAAAACCGCAATATTTTTTACAACCATTTTAATCCTTCTATAATATCATTTGGGGTAAAACTATAGCTATTACCCTTATAAATTTGAGCTGATTTTTGATGAGCTAGGACGCCATTTATAGCCGAATTTAATGGGCTAAATCCACCTGCTAAATAGGCTAAAATTATTCCGGCCAATGCATCGCCACTACCGCCAACTGCTAACTTTGCATTGCCCTGTGGCGCTATATATAGCACGCCATTTTGAGCAATTATTGGATTTGCCCCTTTTAGTATAAGTGTAGCAAGAAATTTAGAGCTAAATTTGCGAGCTAGCTCAAAACGGTTATTTTGGATCTGCTCTACATCAAATTCGCCTATTTCACAAATCTTAAGCAATGAGCTAAACTCCTTTGGGTGCGGAGTTAAAATAGCTTTATTACTTCTAGCAAATTCACAAATCCAAGGCTTATAAAATGCATCCGCATCCACTACACACGGCTTTTTGAGTAAATTCATAAAATCAAACTCAACTTCACCAAGCCCCATTCCAAAAGCCACAGCATCTGCACCATCAAAACTGCTTTTAAGCATAATCTGTGGATCTAAATTTAAACTACTAAGCCCTTGAATACTTTTAGTCAAATTTACTATACTTACTCTACCAGCCCCCATTCTAAGTGCCGAATTTGCCGCAATCTGCGCTGCTCCGCTCATCTGTCCACAAGCAATAAATGCATGACCAAAGTCGCCTTTATTTACATTTTCTATATCTCTACTAGGCAAAATTAAATCATCTAAAAGTACTAAAAAATCGCTATCATCAAAACTAAATTTGCTCTCATTTAAACCCAAATTTGCCTGCACGATCTGCCCTACTAAATCTTTAGCAGCATCTGCATATAACCCAAGCTTTAACGCCCCCATACAAACGGTAAAATCTGCCCTAAACGCTCCATTTATTGCTACGGCTCCATTTTCACTTATTCCGCTTGGTATATCTACAGCAATTTTAAGAGCGCTACAGCTATTTGCTATTTTTATAATTTTAGCAATTTTTTCACCAATCTCTCCGCAAAACCCACTACCAAAAATCCCATCTATTATACAATCAAACTCACTAAAATTACTTAAACTATCTAAATCTAAAACATTTACACCGACATTTTTAGCGATATTTAGCTGAATTTGAGCATTGTGATTAAGTTCTTTTTGAAGTAAAATCAATCCGCATTCATATTCACCACTAAGCATTCTAAGTGCGGCAATTGCATCGCTTGCGTTATTTCCTTTACCACAAAGCGCTAAGATTTTAGTACCAATTTTTAGCTCTTTACGAACCAAATCTGCTACCGCACGAGCAGCATTTTCTTGCAAAACTAACTCGCTAAATCCTAATACATCAACAGCATTTTTATCAAATTTAGCCGTATTAGTATAAAGTCTTTTCATCTCTTCATCCTATAGCTTAAACTCTCGATTATATCTGCTTTTGAGATAGATTTAGCATCACGCAAATCAGCAATCGTACGAGCTACTTTTAGTATTTTATTTATTCCACGCTGACTTAGATGATAGTTTGTAATTGCTTTACTTAAAATCTCTGTTGCTGCATTCTCAAGAGTACAAAACTTAGCAATATCAAAGTCGCATAATTTGCCATTTAGCTCACTTTGACCACGCTCAATCTGATTTTTAAAAGCATTTAAAACCATTGCGCTCATCTGTTTTGAGCTATAACTTGGCACATCTCCATCATTAATCTCACCCATAGCACAATATATATCAATACGGTCTAATATAGGGCCAGATATAACATTTTTATACTTTGCAATCTCTTTATCGCTACAAGTACAAACATTATTTTTACTAAATGCATTTCCACACGGACAAGGATTCATCGCTGCAACAAATAGAAATTTCGTATCATAGCTAACCTTTGAATTTACTCTAGAAATGTTAATTTTATAATCTTCTAATGGCTCTCTAAGGCTTTCTAAAATCTGCTTACCAAAATAAGGAAATTCATCAAAAAATAGTACGCCACCATTGGCTAATGCGACTTCGCCAATCTTTGCTGCACTGCTTCCGCCTCCAAAAATTGAGCTTCTTGTGCTTGTGTGATGTGGACTCCTAAAAGCTCTAATGGCGCTAAAATCACTACTATTTGAATTCAATGACTCATAAGCACTTGCTAGTAAAATCTCTTCTAGGCTTTGTGGCGGCATAATATATGGTAGTCGTTTTGCACTCATACTCTTTCCACATCCTGGACTTCCCTCAAATAAAATATTATGCATTCCGGCTGCTGCAATTATGCTAGCGCGCTTAGCACGCTCTTGCCCTTTGATATCGATAAAATCGAGCTTAAAATGTAAATTTGGAACAAATTTACGACCTGCAATTTCGATGACATTATCAAAAATTGGATGAGTTGCATCGACTTTGCAACTAATTTTAAATTCATCATTTAAGAAAAAATCCCTTGCTTGTGCTAAATTCTCCACAGCATAAACTTCAAAATTTGGTATCATTGCAGCTCTAAGCGCAATATCCTTTGGAAGTAATATTTTAGCACTTTTGACATGCGTACTAAGAAAAAGCAAAACTGAAAAAAGCTCAGCTGAACTACGCAGTCTACCATCAAGACCTAACTCGCCAAATACGAAATAATCACTATCGAAACGCTCTTTTTGCAGCAATACCAAAAGTGCAATAGCCAAATCAAAATGCGAGCCGTCTTTTTTAACATCACTTGGACTAAGATTTATGATGATTTTCATCGCTGGAAGAGTAAAATCATGCAAAGCTACAAGAGCTGATTTGACACGGGTTACTGACTCTTTGATAGTTACACTAGCAAGTCCAACGATCTCAAATCCAGGCAAAGCTCTAAGCAAAGTAGATTCTATATCAATTATATGTAGCTTTGAGTTCAAACAGGCGCATTTTAGGGCTTTCATAATGGTTTTTGTTTTGACTTTTTCTTATACTCTTTATCAAATTTTTTACGCTTATTAAAGCCAATTCGCTCTATAAATAGATGTCCATCTAAGTGATCATTTTCATGCTGCAAGGCAACAGCTAGTAAACCATCTGCCTCAAGTGTGTGACTAGCTCCAAATCTATCTTGATACTCTAGTGTTACATTTGCAGCTCTTTTTACATCTTCGTAGTATCCAGGCACGCTCAGACAGCCTTCTTGATAGAGTTGCTCCCCATCTTTTTTTATAAATTTAGGATTAATGATTTCGAGCAAATCACCTTTGTCTTGAATTTCATTCTCATTTATTAGATTGATAATTAAGGCACGAATTGGTCTGCCTACTTGAATAGCAGCTAAACCAATTCCGCCTTTAAAAATCATCGTATCATACATATTATCTAAAAACTCGCCTAGTTCAGTGTCAAATTTATCCACCTCTACGCTACGCTCAAAAAGCCTCTTATCAGGATATTCTAAAATTTCTAAAACCATATTAGCTCTCTACAGTCTCAAATAACTTTAACCCTTTGCCGCTACGAGGCAATGCATCTAAAAGTGCTGATAGAATCTCCTCTATACTACTCTCAGGATCAATCGAACCAACAGATAGCTCCATATCCATATCTAGTTCATCTTCGCCCATAAAAAATGTAGTTTGATAAAGCAGCTCTGCAATCCTTTGGGCTGCCTTTTTGGCACTTTCAAGATCTGTGTGCTTCATCACCATCGCAAAACAACCATCACCATAGTGAGCCACAATATCGCTTCGGCGTGATGTTTTAAGTAGAATTTTGGCAATATTTCGTAAAATTCCGTTTTTGTCTTTTAGACTTGGGATTTTGTTTAAAACACTATCTTTAACATGAATTAGCATGATGCTTACATTGTATTTATAGCGTTTAACATCATTAAACTCATCGTATAAAACTTTTAGTAAATATTTTTTATTATAAACTTCAAATTTGGAGTCATAAATAGAGTTATCTTCAACATTTTTAAAGATTTTATCAACCTCTTCATAGCTAGTTTTAATAGCTCCGATGTGGCGCTCCATTAAAATATTTAGCTTACTCAACTCCTCACCAAAAGCCTTGATATTGCCTTGAATTTCAAGCGGATTAGCACTAGCACTCATCTCATTTAGGCGCTTTTTAGCTATGCCTTTCATAATGCCTAAATTCTTATAAATAAGCGATATAATCTGCATCATAGAACGAATCTGGGCAAAGCCAGTTTTAATATCTTTTTCTATTAAGGCTTGACGGTCAAGCTTGTCTTCTTTGCTAAAATCTAGTAGCTCTAAGACCTTTTTTTGAAAATTTGCAGGCTTACTTTCTAAAAGTTTTCTAAAATATATATCAAAATTTTCAGGTGTTGGCTGGATATTCTCAGCTAGCAACTGCTTTAAAACCGCAGAAGAGAATTTATTTAAATCAACATTCTCATCATCGCTACCCATAGCAGTTGGGCGAATTCCAGTTCTAACTACAGCCGGTCTAGGAGCTGGCCTTGCTTTTTTATCTTCATCTAATTTAACCATCTCAACACCTTAAAATTTATTTAAAACTCTTTGTCAAAATCGTATCAACAATACCATACTCCACAGCTTCTTGGGCACTCATAAAGTAATCCCTGTCTGTATCTTTTACAACTTTTGCTAGTTTTTGGCCTGTATTTTTAGCTAAAATACTATTTAAATTCTCTTTGATTCTTAGAATTTCTTTAGTTCTAATCTCTAAATCAGTAGCCTGACCTTGCGCTCCGCCTAGAGGCTGATGAATCATAACCCTAGCATTTGGCAAAATATATCTCTTGCCTTTTGCCCCACTACTTAGCAAAAATGAGCCCATACTAGCAGCTTGACCTATACAGATGGTACAGACATCAGGCTTGATATAATTCATAGTATCATAGATGCTCATACCGCTAGTTACTACACCGCCTGGGCTATTTATGTATAGATAGATATCTTTATCTGGATCTTGTGCTTCTAAAAATAGTAGCTGAGCTACAATTGCACTAGCCATACGATCTTCTATCTCATCAGTGAGCATTACTATACGGTCTTTAAGCAATCGAGAGTAGATATCATAGCTTCTCTCTCCCTTGCCATCATTTTCAATTACATAAGGTATCATTATTTGCTCTCATCTTTTTTGCCAAATAGATCTGTAAATAATTTTTCCTCTACCAATGCCATCTTAATTGCTGGAATCATACCTTGTTTTTTGTAGTTTTCTAGATGCTCTTTTGGATCTACTCCATATCTATAAGCCTCAAAATAGATTGTTTGTAAAATTTCATTATCGGCTACAGCAATATTGCGAACTTTAGCTAGCTCATCAATAATAAATGTAAGTTTAACACTTTTTAGCGCATCATCTTTATATTTTGCTCTTTGTTCTTCTAATGCTTTTGGGTCTTCTTGGAATTTTTTGCGTTCTTCATCGCTAAAACTCATCCAGTTATTTCTAAACTGCATATCAATCTCTTGTTCTACTATGTTATTTGGTAGATCAAAGCTAAATTTTTCTACAGCAGCTTGGGCGAATTTAGGTTTTAGCTCCTCAGCAACTAATTTAGCCATTTTTTCAGCTTTGATTTGACTGCTAATACGCTCTTCTAGTATCTCTTTAGTTGGATTTTCTTCATTTGGAAGAACTTTTTTTAGAGCCTCAGCATCTAATTGGCCAATTTTTTTACCTTGGATTTCATGTAGTTTTACCTTAAATACTGCGGCTTTGCCTGCTAAATGTGCTGCGCCATACTCAGCTGGGAATGTTACATTTATATCTTTTTCTTCACCAACTTTTAATCCAACCATTCCATCTTCAAATCCTGGAATAAACTGACCGCTACCAATCTCAAGCACATATCCCTCAGCCTTGCCGCCATCAAATGCAACACCATCTACAAAGCCTTCAAAATCAAATTTAGCAAAGTCGCCTTTTTCTAAACTATCTTTTTCTACTTTTTCAAGTGGAGCCATCATATTTAAAAATTCATTGATTTTAGCGTCTATCTCACTTTTTTCTGCTTTTGGCTCATCAAAGCTTGGGATAAGTGCTTCATATCCTGATACATCTACAGTTGGACGGAATGAAATTTCAACTTCAATGTCTATATTACCATCTTTTTCATCAAATTTAAGAACTCTTGGTTCAGAAATTATATCTGAGTTTGATCTCTCTACTGATTTTACAGATTCGCTTATAAATTCTCTATAAAGTTCGCCACGAGCGTCATTTTCTAAGTCTTTACCATATCTTTTGATAACTTCAGCTACTGGCACTTTACCAGGGCGAAATCCATCAATTTTTACATTTTTAGCTGCTTTTTGTGCTAATTTTTCTACTTTTTGTTTTATCTCATCTGCTGTTAGAGTTGTTGTCGCAGTAACATTTACTGAATTTGTAAGTTTAGCATTAACTTCCATTATTTTCCTTTTGACAAAAATTTGGCGCATAATATAGCAAAATTTTGCTTTATTTAAGTATAAATTGCTAAATTTATTTGCTCTCAAGTCAAATTATTGTAAAATTATGCAAAATTTTTTTAAGGTGAATTATGTTTGATAAAAACAGAATGACTGAATTTCAAGACTGCGTAAAAAAGATGCTTGAAATCATGGGTGAAGACCCAAATAGAGATGGATTACTAAACACTCCAAAAAGAGTCGCAAAAGCCTATGAATTCATCACTCAAGGCTATAGCCAAAGCCCTTTAGATATCTTAGGCGATGCGATGTTTGAAAGTAGCAATAATGAGATGGTTTTAATCAAAGATATTGAGTTTTATAGTATTTGTGAGCATCATCTTTTGCCTATAATCGGTAGAGCACATGTAGCCTACATTCCAGATGGAAAGGTCGTAGGGCTAAGCAAAATCCCAAGAATGGTAAATATATACGCTAGAAGATTACAAATTCAAGAACAGATGACTGAACAAATAGCACAGGCCTTGCAAGAAGCGATTAATCCAAAAGGTGTTGGAGTTGTACTAGAGGCTAGACATATGTGCATGGAGATGCGAGGCGTTGAAAAAATCAATTCAGTCACTACAACTTCGGCACTTCGTGGTTCATTTATAAAAAACCCAGAGACTCGCAAAGAGTTCTTTGATCTAATAAATTCACCAAAATCGGTTAAATTTTGAGCCTGAACAATATCAAAAATCGCCTCGCTAAAAAAGTAAATCTCTCTAGCGTCTTTGGCATAATAACTCGCATTAATGCCAATAATATCGAGATATCTGGTCTGCGTCCAAGCATTGGCGATATAGTAAAAATAACTAGTATCGACAGCGATAAAACTGAACTAGGAATGGTAACAGAACTCCATCAAAATGGTGCTTGCGTTAGCCCATTTGGCTTTGTTGAAGGATTTAAGGTTGGCGATAGAGTCTATGCAAGCGATCAAGGGATGAGCATTCCAGTAGGAGAGGCTTTACTAGGACGTGTAGTTGATCCATTTATGAATCCAAAAGACGATAAAGGGCCAATTAACTGTATGGAACTAATCTCTATAATGCGTCCGCCAATCCCAGCTATGAAACGTGGATTAATCAATGAATGTTTTAGTGTTGGTGTTAAGAGCATTGATGGATTGCTAACTTGTGGAAAGGGTCAAAAACTTGGAATATTTGCTGGTTCAGGAGTTGGGAAATCCACTCTAATGGGAATGATAGTAAAAAATACTACAGCTCCAATCAAAGTCATTGCGCTCATTGGTGAGCGTGGGCGTGAGGTACCTGAATTTATCCAAAAAAATCTAGGCGGAGACCTGACCAACACAGTAATAGTAGTAGCCACTAGCGATGATAGTTCACTAATGCGAAAATATGGCGCATTTTGCGCAATGAGTGTTGCAGAGTATTTTAAAGATAGAGGGCAAGATGTGCTATTTATGATGGATAGCGTAACTAGATTTGCTATGGCTCAGCGTGAAATCGGACTAGCCTTAGGCGAGCCACCAACCTCAAAAGGCTATCCACCAAGCGCTCTAACCTTATTGCCGCAACTCATGGAAAGAGCTGGAAAAGAAGAAGGCAAAGGCTCTATCACGGCATTTTTCACCGTTTTAGTAGAAGGCGATGATATGAGCGATCCGATAGCTGATCAAAGCCGTTCTATACTAGATGGTCACATCGTACTAAGTAGAGAGCTAACAGACTTTGGGATATATCCTCCAATTAATATTTTAAACTCAGCTAGCCGTGTTATGAACGATGTAATTACTAAAGAGCATAGACAAAATGCTAATAAATTCAAAAGGCTATTTTCTATGCTTAAAGAAAATGAGGTATTAATCCGCATTGGCGCCTACCAAAAAGGTGTAGATAACGAGTTAGATTATGCTATAAGCAAAAAAGCTGCTATGGAGGATTTTATGAAACAAAATCCCGATGAGAATGTCCAATTTACTCAAACTATCCAAACACTTGCTAAAATCGCAGGAGTGTAAGAACTTGATTTTGTTTGAATTATAAATTTAGCAAGTAATATCTATTTAAGTAACACTCCCAACCGCTAAAGTAGTTGGGAGTGTTATTAATTTAATGCCATCTATCTTTTATAGATATTAATGAAGACTTCAATCTCTTTTTTATCGCTCTTTATATTGTGCTTTTTTATTTTTAGCTATTTTTCTTGCAAAGATAATTTACGACTAACTATTAATTTAATTTTAAACCATTTTAATATATTGCAAATCAAAACTTATCTAAACGCAATACCTATTCCAATGCGATTTTGATACTTATTATAATACACCAACTCATATCCATAACCGCTAAATCCGCTTAAATAAATATAAAATCCATCCCCAATATAATGCAGATATCGTAACTCAAATGAGCTTTTATTTTCCTTATCAAAGCGTAGATTATTACTAAAAATGCTTTGGATAAATGAGCCGCTAGGCAGCTTATAATATGCAGTTAAATCAATAATTCCATTGTATTTAACAATAGCTGGATTATCATCTTCATTATCGGGTAGCCTAAGCCAAAGCCGTGGAGTTAAACTTAACTTGCCAAAATCCAACTCAAACGAGCTATAGATACGATTCCACGAGCGAGATTCTAGCTCACTTTTGCCATTTGAATCATGTAAAAATCCAAGGCGAATATGATTAAAATTATAAAAATCAACTGGTATTTGAGTATAAATTTCTGGTTGATAATTATTTTCATAAAATGGCGAAGAATCAGCATAAATATCCCACCATGAAAGCTGAGTGTAAGCAAAATAGTAATCCTCATTAAGTCCAATTATATCACTAGCTATGAGTTTTTTAAGACTGATAGAAAACTCACTGGTAATATCTTTATGAGTGCCTTTGTAGCTTGAATATGAAATAGGTAAAAAGTAGTTATTTTGGTATGCCGTAATTCCCCAAAATAGTTCATTTTCTTGTGAATTTTGATTATTTTTATTGATTTTAGATTTTGAATTTGATTGCTTATTAGTTTGAGTGGGTAAATTTATCTTAGGGCTTAAAATTAGCTCAGATTTTAAACTCTGCTCTAAATTAGATACTGATTGTAAAGATAAATCACTAGATTTTTTAAGCGACTTTTGAGCTGAGAGTTTGTAATATTTTAAAGCCTGTTTAAAATTGCTAGATTTTTCAAATTCTACTGCTTTTTGATAAAGCTCTATAGCGCTAAAATTAGCTACTAACTCATCACTACACTCATCAATTTTGCCTCTAAATTCATCAGCAAAACCACTAATAAATCCGCCATAAAATAAAAAAATGCTAAATATTAGCTTCTTCATAATCGGCTTTAGTGTTTATATTAAAAAACTGCTTCAAATTCCCAAATTTAATACTCTTGCACTCACAAATTTTTGCTAAATTTGCTAGGCGTAAATCGCCATTTTTTATCATTTGTCTTGCTAACTTAGCCACACTTGGAGAGTAAAATCCACATAGATAATGCATAAACTCATCATCGCTTGCTATGGCTATTTGAGACTTTTGTTTTGATAGTTCTTTAATAGTATCAATCTCAACAAATGGAGTATCTGCTGCTATTATAAAGACTGGATTATTATAATATTTATCTAAATTTGCAATGACATAAATTGGAGCAAATTCGCTAAATTCATCTATTAAAAGTGGTAATTTTGGATTAAATTTTTCCTGTTTGCTTGCAACCTTTACATTATCAAAATGCTTGCTTAAACGCTCAAATAAAAAATGCGTGATACTAGGCGCCCCGCAAAACTCTAGCAAAGTCTTATCAGTACCCATTCTAGAGCTTTTTCCACCAGCTAGTATCAACGCATTTTGCATTAGATATCTCTTGGATCTACGATTTTACCAGCAATTGCACTTGCTGCAGCGACAGCTGAATTTGCTAGATAAACTTCACTTGTACGATCGCCCATTCTGCCTACAAAGTTTCTATTTGTCGTGCTGATACATCTCTCCCCGGCGCCTAAAATTCCCATATATCCACCAAGACATGCACCACAAGTTGGATTGCTTACTACTGCACCAGCTTCTACAAATATATCCATTAAGCCCTCTTTTTGTGCTTGTAAGGCTATTTTTTGAGTAGCTGGAGTGATGATAAGCCTTGTATGTTTAGCTACTCTTTTGCCTTTTAAAATTTGAGCTGCTATTCTTAAATCGCTTAATCTACCATTGGTACAACTTCCAATAAATGCTTGATCAATCTTAATATCATCTTTTACAGCTTGACTTACGCTTTTACCATTGCTTGGAAGATATGGATATGCAATTACTGGTTCAAGTTTGCTAACATCGATTGTGATTATTTGGTCATAGTTTGCACCTTCATCGCTATAATGAAGTTTTGGCTCGCTTCTTAAATTTACTTTGCTCAAAAATTCTTTTGTGATATCGTCAACTGCGATTATGCCGCTTTTACCGCCTGCTTCAATAGCCATATTGCAAAGGCTAAATCTACTATCCATATCTAGATACGCCATAGCATCACCAGTAAATTCAAGCGCCTTATAAAGCGCACCATCAACGCCAATCATTCTAATAACTTCTAAGATTAGATCTTTACCATAGATGTGATCACCTGGTTTGCCTACAAACTCAACTTTTATCGTTGGTGGCACTTTAAACCAGTTTTTACCTGTTATCATTGCATATGCTAAATCAGTACTTCCCATACCAGTACTAAATGCACCAATAGCGCCATGCGTACAGGTATGAGAGTCAGCTCCAATGATAACATCACCTGGAACTACTAGACCTTTTTCAGGCATTAGCGCATGCTCAATACCCATATCTTTTTCATCAAAGAAATTTGGTAAATCATGCTCATAAGCAAAATCTCTGCTTATTTTAGCTTGATTGGCACTCATTATATCTTTTGCTGGGATATAGTGATCCATAACAATAGCAAAACCATTTGGATTGGCTAGTTTTTTAGCTCCACTTTCTTTAAAAGCTTTGATAGAAATTGGTGTAGTAATATCATTTCCAATTACCATATCAATGTTGCTCTCTACGATTTGACCAGCGCTTACTTTTTTGCCTACATGCTCGCTAAAAATTTTCTCAGTTATTGTCTGCTTCATACACTTCCTTTTTTAACCAAATTTGGGCTACATTGTAGCAAATTTTTGGTATAATCGTGCTTATGAAATACAAAATTTTAATCCAAATCTCAGAATTTTTGTCTAAATTTCGTAAAATTTCATCTATCAAAAGAATTGGTGATTTGATGGTTGCTATTAGATTTGATGGTGATTATGAGCTGATATTTGATCTAAATAAAACATCTTCAGCTATATATAAAAGCGATCAAATTCAAATTAAAGAGTATAAGGCTCCATTTGATATTTTGCTTAAAAAGCGTCTAAACTCGGCTAAAATTTTAAGTATAAAAACTTTACCTAATAATAGAATTTTAGCTATTAAAGCATCTTTTTTAGGTTCATATAAAGAGCTTGTTAGTACGCTATATTTGGAGTTTACTGGGCGATTTACTAATGCGATTATCTGCGATGAAAATGGAGTAATCTTAGAGGCTTTACATCATTTTGATAATTCTACAAGAAGTATAAAAGTTGGTAAGGTTTTAACCTTGCTTGAAGGGATAGAGATAAAAGAAAAACCAAGCCAAATTATAGAGAATTTTGATGAGTATTTTCAAGATGAATTTGCCAAAATTTCTTTAAAAAATTTAGAGCAGATCAAAGCAAACAAGATAGCAAATATCAATAAAAAAATTGAGATTTTAAACTCAAATTTAAATACACTCCAAACAAGCTATGAGCTTAATAATAGGGCAAATGAACTAAACCAAAAAGCAAATTTAATAATTGCAAATTTGCATAATTTAAATGATTATGATAGAGATTTAAAGCTTATGGATTATAGTGGCAATATTATTCAAATTACTATTGATTCTTCGCCAAAAATTGCAGCAAATGAGATGTTTAAATCTAGTAAAAAATTAAGACAAAAAGCACAAAATATAGAGATTCAAAAAGAAAATTTGCTAACAAAATTAGAATTTCTAAACTCTCTTAAAAATGCTATAAACACAAGCTGTGATGCAAATGAAATTGAGATTTTATCTCCTAAAAAGCAAGGACAAAAAAGCGAAGCTAAATTTAACGATCTGGTAGAAAATTTCTATATCAATGGATATAAAATCAGCCTTGGTAAAAGTCAAAAAGGAAATGAGTTTTTGCTAAAAAATGCCAAAAAAGATGATTTTTGGTTTCATTTAAAAGATAGGGCTAGCGCACATGTTATTGTTAAATCTAATAAGCTAAATTTAAACGAGGAAATTACGCTATTTGCGGCCAAGCTTTGTGTTCAATTTAGCACTAAATCTAGCGGTAGCTATGAGGTTGATTATACTAAAAGACAAAATGTAAAAATCCAAAATGGTGCCTTTGTAAATTATGTAAATTATAAAACTATAGTTATTAAAATTTAAAGGAAAAATATGATAAAAGTGGAGTTTTTAGGACCAATTGGACTTGATGCAATGGAGCTTGAAGTTGCAAACTTAAAAGAGCTTAAGGAAATTTTAACCCAAAATGAACAAGTATCAAAATGGCTAGAATTATGCGCTGTAGCAATCAATGATGAAATTGCAAGTGATATAAATACTAAGCTAAATGATGGTGATAGAATCTGTATTTTACCACCAGTTTGTGGAGGTTAAGATGGAAATTTATGATGGCAATCTAGACGCAAATGAAATAACTAGCCGATGGTATAGCGATAATAAGCTTAAAAATTATGGAGCTATTATGAGTTTTGTAGGCGTGGTAAGAGATGAGGGCGGTATAAGTGGGCTTAGTTTTGATCTATATGAACCGATTTTAAAAGCGTGGTTTAATAAGTGGCAAGAAAGAGCAAAATCGCAAAATGCTATAATCTTAATGGCACATAGTAGGGGAGATGTAGCAGTGCATGAAAGCAGCTTTATAGCTGGAGTTTGTAGTCCACAAAGAAAAGTAGCACTTAAACTAATAAATGAATTTGTTGAAGATTTTAAGGCAAATGCACCAATTTGGAAGTATGATTTAATTAACAATGAGCGAATTTATGCTCTTAAACGAAGTCAAAAACTTCAAAATGCTGGAATTTTAGCATAAAATCGATATTATTAAGGAATAAATTTGAGATATAATCTAGTAGCAATTGCTAGTTTTGTAATTATTATTGGTGGGCTAAGCCTAGCTAGTTCGATTGTAGTGCCATTTTTACTCGCAGTTTTTATAGCAATTATTGCTTTTCCGGCTCTTGAATTGATGAGTAAAGTGCATATTAATCGCTTTTTTGCATTTATCATTTTAATTGGTATTTGCGGTAGTGGACTTTGGGTTTTAGGTAATGTTATTGCTACGGCTTTGTTAGGTTTTAGTGCTAATTTGCCACTTTATAAAGCTAAAATTGATATATTTATGGATAATCTAGTAATATATTTAAAAACTAACGCAAATATCGATATAAGTAATAATATATTAAGCTTTATAAATATAGACAAGCTCTTAGCAACTACTTCAAATTTATTAGTTCAAACAGGCGGAATAGTTACGCAATCTTTTTTAGTATTTTTGCTTTTAGCATTTATTTTATTTGAAGCGCAGATTTTTAAAGACAAGGTCGAGTACTTTGCCTCCAAAAATCCTATAGCTTTAGATATTGCTAGTACATTTATATCAAATTTAAAACATTACCTAGCTATTAAAACCGTTTCATCAATTGCTACAGGAGTGATTGTGTGGGGATTTTTAATATTTTTTGATGTACCACACGCCTCTCTTTGGGCGATTTTGGCTTGTATTTTAAACTATATTCCCACAATAGGATCTATTATTGCAGCAGTTCCTGCTATTTTAGTTAGTTTAGCTGTGAATGATTTAAGTGCAACCTTGTGGCTTACTTTAATATATTTGGTTGTAAATATCGCTATTGGGAACTTTATCGAGCCTAGATTTCTTGGCAAAGGACTTGGTATTTCTACGCTAGTAGTGATTTTAAGCTTACTATTTTGGGGGTTTGTTTTTGGCATTGGCGGAATGTTTTTAGCTGTACCACTAACAATGAGTATAAAAATTGCTCTAGATGCAAATCCAAATACTAAATTTATCTCAATCTTGCTAAGCAATAAAGTAAAATAAGCTATAAATTTAAACAAGATCTTACTTAACAAGTCCCAAATTCTCATTTTTTGGGACTAAATTTCAATATAAATCAAATTAAAATAAAATTAAACATCAATTATAATATAATATTTTAAAAAAAAATAATACTCTTTTAAAAGCCCAAAAATCCATAATCGTCAAATTTTAATCCCCGTAAATTCGACATTTGGAGGTCTTTTTTGAAATTTTCAAAATATATTAAGTAATAAGGTAATAGAATCTTAATTGAAATATTTATCAAAGGAGATAAAAATGGGAACAAGAAAAGAGCACGATTTTATCGGTGAATTAGAAATTAGCGATGATGTTTATTACGGCGTCCAAACATTTAGAGCCGTTGAAAACTTCAACATATCTCACGACAGATTAAAAAACTTCCCTAGATTTGTGCGTGCTATCACAAGAGTTAAAAAAGCAGCCGCAATGGCAAACCGAGAATTAGGTCTTTTGGATCAAGAAAAAGAAGGTGCTATCATCGCAGCTTGCGACAAAATTCTAGCTGGTGGATACTATGATCAATTTGTAGTAGATATGATCCAAGGTGGTGCTGGTACTTCAACCAACATGAACGCAAACGAAGTTATAGCCAATATCGCTTTAGAGCATTTAGGTCATAAAAAAGGTGAATATCAATTCCTTCATCCAAATGACCATGTAAACTTAAGCCAAAGCACCAATGACGCTTATCCAACAGCACTTCACCTAGCACTTCACGACTATTTGACAGATTTAGCCACAGCTATGGGATACCTTAAAAAAGCTTATGAGAGAAAAGCCGAAGAATTTAAAAATGTATTAAAAATGGGTAGAACTCAACTTCAAGATGCGGTGCCTATGACTTTAGGCCGTGAATTTAAAACATTTGCCGTAATGATAGGCGAAGATATCGAGAGAATTCTAGAAGTTAGAAAACTTGTATTAGAAGTCAATTTAGGTGGTACTGCTATCGGTACAGGTATCAACTCTCACCCAGATTATCCAAAAGTAGTAGAGAAAAAATTAAGAGAAGTTACAGGCCATGAGTATAAAGTAGCTGAAGATTTGATAGAAGCTACACAAGATACAGGCGTATATGTCCAAATTTCTGGTGTTTTAAAAAGGGTAGCTACTAAATTATCAAAAGTTTGTAATGACTTAAGACTTCTAAGCTCAGGTCCAAAATGTGGCTTAAATGAGATAAATTTACCAAAAATGCAACCAGGTAGCTCTATCATGCCAGGCAAGGTAAATCCTGTAATCCCTGAAGTGGTAAATCAAGTTTGCTACTCTGTAATCGGCTCTGATGTTACTGTTACATTCGCTTGCGAAGGTGGTCAATTACAATTAAATGTCTTTGAACCAGTTGTAGCATATAGTCTATTTAACTCAATTATCATGCTTGAAAAAGCTATGAAAACTCTAGCTGACAAATGTATAGATGGAATCACAGCTAATGAAAAAATTTGTAGCGATTTTGTCTATAACTCTATTGGTATTGTTACAGCTTTCAACCCATATATCGGCTACGAAAAATCAGCTAGCATAGCCAAAGAAGCCCTACAAACAGGTAAAAGCGTAGCAGATATCTGCTTAGAGCGTGGCTATCTAACCAAAGAAGAGATTGATAAAATCTTAACACCTGCTAATATGCTTAATCCGCATATGGGTGAAAATAAATAATCTAAATTTCGTGTTAAAATTTGCTAAGAGTTGATCTCTTAGCAAGCCAAATAAAGGAGAATCTATGGATTTTGTATTGATTTTACAAATCATTGTCTTGCTAGGCGCTATCTTTGTGGGTATTCGCCTCGGTGGTATCGGTATCGGTTACGCCGGTGGTATCGGTGTTGTTATTCTAGGTTTATGTCTAGGTATGAAACCAGGAACTATTCCTTGGGATGTTATCTTAATTATTATGTCAGTTATCGCAGCGATTTCAGCTATGCAACTTGCTGGCGGATTAGACTACTTAGTCCAAATAGCTGAGAGAATTTTACGCTCAAATCCTAAATATATCAACTTCCTAGCTCCAACTGTTACATACTTTTTGACAATTTTAGCAGGTACAGGCCATACAGCATTTTCTATGATTCCAGTTATTGTTGAAGTTGCTAAAGAGCAAAATATCAAACCATCAGCTCCACTATCAATTGCAGTTGTATCTAGCCAAATAGCTATCACAGCTAGCCCTGTTAGTGCGGCCGTCGTCTATATGACAGGCGTATTAGAGCCACTTGGTTGGAGCTATCCAACTCTAATTGGATTATGGTTAGTAACTACATTTGCTGGTTGTATGCTTACAGCTTTAATTATTACACTATTTGCTAATCTTGATTTAAGCAAAGATCCAGTATATAAAGAGCGTCTAGCTCAAGGTCTAGTAAAACCATCAACTGGCGTTCAAAATAAAGAGCTTAAACCAGGCGCTAAACTATCTGTTGCTATCTTTTTAATCGGTGTTTTACTAGTTGTTCTATATGCTACTGCTATCTCAAAAGTCGGCGGCAAACCGGTTCTTATAGAAAATGTCGTTGTCCCTAGAGATGCTGCTATTATGAGCTTTATGCTAGGCGTGGCTACATTCATTACAATCTTTTGTAAAATTGAAGTTGGCAAAGTAGCCGATACAAGCGTATTTAAATCAGGTATGGTAGCGTGCGTTTGTGTTCTTGGTGTGGCGTGGCTTGGTAATACATTTGTTGGTGGCTATACAGAAGAGATTAAAACTCTAGCTGGTGATTGGGTTAAGGCTGTTCCATCACTACTTGCTGTTATATTCTTCTTTGCGGCTATGCTTCTATACTCTCAAGCAGCAACCGCTAAGGCGATCACTCCAGTAGTTATAGCAGCCCTTGGTATCAGCGCAGCTAATCCAGGCGATGCATATATGCTAGTTGCGTCTTTTGCTGCTGTTTCGGCTCTATTTGTATTGCCTACATATCCTACACTTCTTGGTGCAGTTCAAATGGACGATACAGGCTCTACAAGACTTGGTAAATATGTGTTTAACCATGCTTTCTTAATCCCTGGCATTTTAGCCATTGCTTTTTCTGTCGCATTTGGCTTTATCGCTTCTGCTATAATCTAACACCTAATCTACTCCAAGCAGCTACTTGGAGTAGATTTTCCTTTAACTATTTTTACTAATTATAAAATAATTCAAATTTTATAACATATTAATCAACAAGAAGCTTCTTTCGAAGTAGATGGATCTTTGGATTGGAAAAACTTATATAGAAAAACTGAGGATCTACTACAAACTTATAAAAATAAGGCAAAATTAATAGTTACATCTGCTTTGCATTGTGCTGCGCCTTGCACTGCGATGGGTATTCCTGTGGTATTAATAGCTAAAAACCAAGAGAATATTAATCGTTTTTCTGCTATTAAAGGCATTATTCCGATTTATACCTATGATGATTTGAAAAATAATCGCATCAATTTCAATCCAAAAAGCTTAAATATTGAAGATTTAAAACAATACATGTTGCAAAATCTTAAGCTAAGCACTCTAAAGGAAATGGGTGAAAATGAACTAATGCAAATTAGACATAATATCCAATACTACAAAGCATATTAATAGCTTTTTAACTAAAGATTTTTATTTAGCTAAGCCAGTCAATTAAGGCTTTGCCATGAGTTAGCAAATACTCATTACACTTGCTAAAATGCCTAGAACCAAAAAATGCTCCCCTTGCTAATGGACTTGGGTGAGCAGCTTGTAAAATTAGATGTGAATTTGGGTCTATCAGTGGCGATAGCGCCTTTGCGTGATTACCCCAAAGCATAAATACGCAGTGGTCAAATTTAGCATTTATAACACGAATAACACCAGCAGTAAAGATTTGCCAGCCAATTTTAGAGTACGAAGCAGGACGATTTTGTTCTACTGTTAGGGCAGTGTTTAAAAGCAAAACACCTTGATTTGCCCAACTAGTTAAATCACTGCTTCTACTAGTAAATATATCGCAATCTAAATCATCAAAAAGCTCTTTAAATATATTTTTCAAACTTGGCGGTGTTTTTATATTATTTGGAGTACTAAAGGCTAATCCCATCGCTTCACCAGCATTATGATATGGATCTTGACCAATAATTATAACCTTTAAATCACTTGGTTTACATAAATTAAATGCATTAAAAATAAGCTCTTTTGGTGGGTAGATTACAGCGGTTTGTGAGTTTAAAAATTTAATTATATTAGCGAAATTTTGGCTATTTAGCTCATCTTTTAAAAGCTCTTGCCACTCTGGATCTAAATATGATATTAAATTTGAATACATAAAAGTAGCCTAGCATAAAGCTAGGCAAATATTATAAAGCTTTTTTAACCTCTGCTACAATGCTAGCAAATGCCGCTGCATCATTCATAGCTAGGTTTGCCAAAACTTTTCTATCTAATTCGATGTTTGCTTTTTTAAGACCATTTATAAATCTTGAGTAGCTAATATCGTTTAATCTACACGCTGCATTAATGCGGATGATCCATAATCTACGGAAATCACGCTTTTTAGCGCGTCTATCACGATACGCATATACTAAACTTCTTTCTAACTGCTCTTTAGCTTTTCTAAAATGTTTATGTCTAGCACTATAAAAACCACGAGCTAGTTTTAGAACTTTTTTGTGTCTGCGGCGTCTTACAACACCAGTTTTAACTCTTGCCATATTTATCCTTTACAAATTGGCGTCCAAATTTGGAACTTGCCCCATAAAAGGGAGGTTAGAATGACTTAAATTGTCAAAAACTCATATACAAAGCATTTTTTTCACAGCTGAGACATTTGTGCTATCTACATATTGAGATTGTCTTAGGTCTCTTTTGCGCTTAGGTGACATTTTGGTTAAGATATGGCTTCTAAATGCGGAGCCTCTTTTTATCTTATTTTTGCCAACTTTAAAGCGTTTAGCTGCACCACGAACAGATTTCATCTTTGGCATACGCTTTTCCTTTACTTTAAGATAAGCTAGGATTATATCAAATTTGAATTTAAAACTATATAAAACTAGCCAAATTTAATATTTTTCTCAAATTCATCAAGCCTTTTATGTATGCTTCTAAGCTCTGTAATCGTCGTCCAATTATCTATAAATACGCTAAAACTACTGCGAACTTGGTCAAATGCGTTGCTAACTTGGATTAAGACTCCAAGCGTTATAACTCCGCTAAATAGCCCATTTCCCATAATTATAAATGGCACAATAACCATAAATTGTGAAAACGAAATAAGCCAAACATTGAAATATCCATAGTGTAAAAATAGCCTATAATAGTTAAATCTAAGCCCAGTAAATAGCCCCAATACACTCTCAAAACTCGCATAATTTACCTTATCATCTTCAGCATAAACTAGCTCTTTTCTAAAAGCCGCTTCACTCTTTTGGATATTGTATTCTAGCTTTGGTAGCTTTATACCTACAAACCAAGATATTATAAGCCCACCTACACTAACAGCTAAGGCTATCCAAACTAATGAGCCGGGAATTTCTTTTAAATATGGCAAATCCACCCCACTGCTAAGTCCCCATAAAACTGGGATAAATGCTATTAATATCATTATAGCTTTTAATATCTGTAAGCCTAAGGTTTCAGTAATCTTAGCAAATCTATAAACATCTTCTTGTATCCTTTGACTAGAGCCTTCTATATCGTGCTTACACGCTCTCCATCTATTTAGATAACCAAAAGTCATAGCCTCTCGCCACCTAAAAACCCAATGGCTAGCAAAAAATGTCGTAATAGTAGCGATAATCACATAAGGCATCGCAATTAATAAAAATCTATAAATTTGCTCCCAAAACTCATCTACACTATGATCTTTGACATTTTGCATAATATCGTAAAAATCTTTATACCAATCATTAATCGCTACATTTAATCTAGTTTGAAAAATCAAAGATACAATAATCACAAAAAGCCCACCATAAGCCCAAAAAGCCCATTTTTTACTCTCAAAAAAGCTTGAAAACATATATTTGCCTTAGATAAAATAGCTCGATTATACAAAATAATTTTTAATTTTAAATTTACGCATAAAATTTAAGTTAGATATAATTTTTTAAAAGATAAAATTGCTCTTAAATTTATTACAAAGAAAGGAGAATAGATGGAGTTTTTAACGCAATTAAGCGATGGCAAACAATTTGCTATTCAGCTTTTGGTTGTTTTGATTTGTCTATTTTATGGTGCTAGAAAGGGCGGTATAGCTCTTGGCTTGCTTGGCGGTGTTGGTATGTTCGTGCTTACATTTGGTTTTGATGTGGCTCCTGGCAAACCGGCTATTGATGTTATTTTTACTATTTTATGCGTGGTTGTAGCTAGTGCGACCTTACTTGCTAGTGGCGGTCTTGATGTAATGCTTCAAATTGCTGAAAGAATCCTAAGGAGAAATCCTAAATTCTTAACAATCCTAGCCCCATTTGTAACTGCGTTTTTGACAATTCTATGTGGGACTGGACATGTGGTTTATACAATGATGCCAATTATCTATGATATCGCTATCAAAAATGGAATTCGCCCAGAGCGACCTATGGCCGCAGCATCAGTTAGTTCGCAAATGGGTATCATCGCAAGTCCTGTGAGCGTGGCGGTGGTATCTTTGACAGCTATGTTATTAGCTCCTGGTGTTAAGCATTTAGAGGGCTTTGATGGATATTTGAATTTGCTTGCGATCACCGTGCCATCAACCTTGATAGGTGTTTTAGCCGTTGGGATTTATAGCTGGTTTAGAGGTAAAGATCTAGATAAAGATGAAGAGTTCCAAACTAAAATTCACAATGACCCTGAATTTAAAAAATATGTCTATGGCGACTCTAAAACACTTTTAGATGTCAAACTCCCTACGATAGAGTGGGTTGCTATGTGGATATTCTTAGGTGCGATCGCTATTGTGGCTATCCTTGGCGCTTTCCCTGAGCTTCGCCCTGCATTTGATAATGGCAAAGGCGTGATGAAGCCGATGAGTATGGTATCTGTAATTCAAATATTTATGCTAATTACTGGCGCAATCCTTATA
This sequence comes from Campylobacter sp. P0085, assembly GCF_002139495.1. Taxonomy (NCBI): domain Bacteria; kingdom Pseudomonadati; phylum Campylobacterota; class Epsilonproteobacteria; order Campylobacterales; family Campylobacteraceae; genus Campylobacter; species Campylobacter sp. P0085. Next base: position 124,109 of record NZ_MJKB01000003.1, read on the forward strand.
ATAGCAACTAAGGTAAAAGCGGGTGAAATCGCTCAAAACGCAATCTTTAGATCTGGTATGATAGCTATTGTAGCGGTATTTGGTATATCTTGGATGGCTAATACAATGTTTAGCGTTCATACTCCGATGCTTAAAGAATCATTAGGTGGTATAGTTCAGCTATATCCATGGACCTATGCTATTATGCTACTTTTGATATCTAAATTTGTAAATTCACAAGCTGCGGCTTTGGCGGCGTTTGTGCCATTGGCTTTGGGTATCGGGGTTGATCCAGCTATTATCGTGGCGTTTGCTCCGGCTTGTTATGGATATTATATCCTTCCTACATATCCAAGCGACCTTGCTACGATACAATTTGACCGCTCAGGCACAACAAAAATAGGCAAATATGTAATCAACCATAGCTTCATTATTCCAGGCTTGCTTGGGGTATTTGTATCTTGTATATTTGGTTATATCTTTACTACTTTTGCAGGATATCTATAATTCAAATCAGCTAGGATCAACCTAGCTGATCTATGATCTTTATAATATTTTTTACATTCTCTTTAGCGCTTTTATAGCTGATATTTAAAGGTGTTTTTAAATTCGCAATTATAGTATCAGAGTCTGTGTAAATATATAAACTCAAATAACCATTTTGGATAAAATATGAGCTTTTAAATCCTAGCAAATTCTCATTAATCTCTATATTTTTGCTGATTTTACCACTGATTAAAAGACCATAAAATATAATTTCATCGCTATTTTTCACGCAGATATCACGCACATCAAAACCATTTAAGCTAAATAGTCCAAACTCACTAACATCGCCATTAAAATGGTTATTAATACAAGGTAAATTTGGCTGATTTAAGCCTAATTCTTTGATTAGCTCATCTCTTAGTCTCTCTTTTAAACCTAGCTCAAATTCAGCAAAAAATTTAAATTTAAACCAAAAATATATCCAAAGACCGGCTAAAAATCCACCGATTAAAGCCAAAAAAGGATCAAAAAACCAAAGCACCAAAGTAATTGCAAAATCCACAAAAGCCGCTAAAATCAAGATCCAAATAAGCTTATATTTTATAGATTTTCGCTCTTTTTCTAAATTCTCCATCAGCTATTAAAATACCTTTTAGCTGGGTTTTGATAGCTTAACTCTCTTAGTCTCTCCACTCTTTGCTTGGTTGTGGGATGAGTGCGAAAGAGATTAGATATCCCACTTGCGATACCGCCACTAAATGGACTTATAATAAACATATGAGCGGTTTGTTCATTGGCGTTTTTTACTACGCCACGCTGATTGCTACTCTCTAACTTTGATAGAGCGTTTGCTAGGTCATTAGCGTTAGTTATCGAAGCTGAAAATCTATCTGCTTCAAACTCCCTTGAGCGTGAGATGCTCATCTGTATTATGGTAGCAGCTAGTGGCATTATAATAGCTAGAGCAATCATCAAAATGGGGTTTTGGCGATTTTGATTGTTTCCTAGCATAGCACCAAATTGAGCGAAATTCGCCAAAATCGCAATTCCACCTGCAAATACTGCTGCAATAGAACCAGTTAAAATATCATAGTGTCTTACATGGCCTAATTCATGAGCGATAACTGCTGCTATCTCATCATCATTTAGTGTATCGAGCAATCCAGTAGTTAGAGCCACAGCAGCATTGGCTGGATTTCTGCCAGTAGCAAATGCATTAGGGACAGAGTCGCTAATTATATATAGCTTTGGTAGTTCTAATCCAGCTTTAAAACAGAGCTTTTTAGTCATATGATATAATGGATGTGAGCTATTAAGCTCTTGGGCGTTATATCGCTTTAAAATAAGCTTATCACTATAAAAATAGCTGAAAAAATTCATAGCCAGCGCAATACAAAACGCTACTAACATACCACCAACTCCGCCTATCATACCACCGATAAAGACAAAAAGTAACATAAGAGCTACCATAAAAAATACAGTCTTAAAAATCTCCATCTTACCCCCTTATCGCACTTTTATAAATAACTGCGTCAATTCTCTTTTTGGCTGCTTTTTGTAGCTCTTCATCGCTATTTATGATTAAAGCAATTTTGCTATCAAATAGATAATCATCAGCTAATTTTTGTAGTTTTTTAGCTAGTTTTATAGTATCGCATACGATAAATTTAACTCCATTAGCATTAGCAATTAACGCCTCTTTAATATTAGAAACTACAATAAAATTACACTTTGAGTTTAAATTTTTTGGCTCAAATTTAGATAAAAACACTGGCTCATAAGCTATTAAATCACTACCGATTATAATCATTTTAAACACTCCTTACAGATATATTTTCCATCTTTTAATACGCTATCTTTAAGCTCTACAAATGTATCACATTTACTACATTCGACAAAGCTTTCACCACTATCACTAGGCTTTTTACTCCTAAATTTAGGAATTATAAAATAGTAAATTACCCCTATAATCAAAACAAATATTATGATTTTAGCTATCATTTTAACCCCTTTAATACTACATAATTTCGCTCATTTTCTTGATAAATTTTCTTATAACATTTAAGCTCTTCTATCTCAAATTTCGCATTTGAGCCTTTGTATAGTAAAAATGTCGTATTCTCATCATAAAATCCTTGGCAAATTTCGATCAAATCAGCCGTTTTCATCAATGCCCTAGATGTGATTAAATCAGCTTTAATCTTTTTGGAATTTTCTAATTTTTGGCTATGTATAGTGATATTTTGAAGTTTCAAATTCGCACTCGCATAGGATAAAAAGCTTGATTTTTTCGCTATTGGCTCATATAGATGAAACTCACATTCATCTAAAATCATAGCCAAAAATATCGCCGGAAATCCTGCCCCACTGCCTACATCCACACAAACCTTAGGCTTAAAGTCTAGAAATTTAATCGGCTCTATGCTATCAAGGGCTACTGGCTTGATATCTTTATAATTGGTTAGATTATGAATTTTATTGAATTTTTTTAAGACCTCATCAAACTTAGCCACACTCTCCCAAAATTCATCACTCATAGCATATGCCCCATCTGCTCTTTTTTAATATTTAAATAATCTTTATTGTATTTATTTGCCTCTATTTGTATCGGAATTCGGCTTACTATTTGAGCTTTTATACTTGAGAGTTTAAGCGGATTATTGGTTAATAAATTCACACTTTTTATCCCAAAATCATCTAAGATAAAATCAACCATCTCATATGTCCTCTCATCAGCCTTAAATCCTAGCTGATGATTTGCCTCTATAGTATCAAGACCGGTATCTTGTAAGGCGTAGGCATTGACTTTGTTTAATAATCCGATGTTTCTACCTTCTTGACGAAGATATATCACCATTCCACCATTATCTGCGATATATTTCAAAGCCGCTTCTAGCTGCTCGCCACAATCGCATTTTCTACTCCCCAAAGCATCGCCTGTTAGACACTCAGAGTGAATTCTAAGGTTTAATGGATTGCTTAAATTTGAACTAAAAATTACTAAATGCTCTTTATCATTTTCCTTATATGCTTTGATTTTGAAATTTCCAAATTTAGTTGGCAAATTTGCAACTTTAGATATCTCTATATGCACTTTTTTCCTTCTGTTTTTGTTTTATTGTATCATTTGCAATTAAATCTAAACAAAATCAATTATTTTTAATTAACTTAAATTCTGCTATAATCACTAAATTTTCAGGAGAATTAATAATGTTTAAAAGATATAGAAGATTAAGATTGAATGAGCCTTTGCGTGATATGCTAACAGAAAATAGATTATCTATTAGTGATTTTATATATCCGCTTTTTGTAGTTGAGGGCAAGGGAATTAAAAATGAGATAAGCTCGATGCCTGGCGTGTTTCAGATGAGTTTAGATGAGATTTTAAAAGAGTGCGATGAGATCATAAATTTAGGGATAAAATCTATAATTTTATTTGGAATTCCAAATTTAAAAGATAGCATAGGGAGCGATGCTTTGGATGAAAATGGGATAATTGCTAGATCCGTTAGGGCTATTAAAGAGAAATTCAAAGATCTTATAGTTATTACTGATTTATGCTTTTGTGAATACACAGATCACGGACATTGCGGAATTTTGGATCATAAATGCGGCAGCGTGGATAATGACGCTACCCTTGAAATATCGGCCAAACAAGCCCTAATCCACGCCAAAGCTGGCGCTGATATGATAGCACCTAGTGGAATGATGGATGGGATAATTTATACTTTGCGTAAGGCATTGGATGAAAATGGATATATGAATTTACCTATTATGTCCTACTCTACCAAATTCGCTTCAGCATATTATGGGCCATTTCGTGATGTAGCGCAAAGCACTCCAAGCTTTGGCGATAGAAAAAGCTATCAAATGAATCCCGCTAATAGACTTGAAGCGATTAATGAGAGCTTAGAAGATGAGGCTCAAGGCGCTGATATTTTGATGGTTAAACCGGCTTTAGCATATTTAGATATCATAAGAGATATAAAAGAGCGAACGAATTTACCACTTTGTGTATATAATGTGAGTGGAGAATACGCACTTTTAAAAGCTGGCGCTAAGGCAGGTGTCATAGATTATGATCGTGTGATGATGGAGACTATGATAGCATTTAAAAGAGCTGGAGCTAATCTAATCATCAGCTATCACGCCAAAGAAGTTGCTAAGATATTAAATTCAAACAAGGGATAGATATGAGACACTTTTTGACTCTAAATGATATAAGCAAAGATGAGATTTTAGATATCTTAAACATTGCCAAAGATATCAAAAAAGAGGCCTTAAATAAAGAGTATAAACCATATTTAAAAGATCAATTTTTAGCTATGATTTTTGAAAAAAGCTCGACAAGGACTAGAGTGAGCTTCGAAGTTGGGATACAACAACTTGGCGGAAAAGCGCTGTTTTTAAGTAGTCGTGATATACAACTTGGCCGTGGTGAGCCTATCAAAGATACCGCTAGAGTGCTTGGAGGAATGGTGGATATGATTATGGCTAGGGTTTATAAACAAAGCGATTTGGTTGAGCTTGCTAAATTTAGCGGTGTGCCTGTGATAAATGGGCTTAGCGATGATTTTCACCCTGTTCAATTAATGGCTGATTTGCTAACCTTAGATGAGCTTGGCTTAAATATCCAAAATATGAAAGTCGCATATATAGGCGATGGCAATAACATGACAAATTCATGGCTTATGGCTGCTTCTAAGCTTGGTTTTGAGCTTAGAATCGCTACACCAAAAGGCTATGAAATCCCACAATGGGTAAAAAACATAGCCTTAGAAAATGCCAAATCAAGTGGCGCTATAATCCAAATAGGCAATGACCCAAAAGAGGCTATAAGTGGCGTAGATGTCGTTACTACTGATACTTGGGTCTCTATGGGTCAAGAGGATGAAAAAGCGAAAAAAATCGCCGATTTCGCTGGATTTTGCGTAGATAAAAGTATGATGAGCCTAGCCAAAGATGGGGCTGTGTTTTTACACTGCTTGCCTGCTTATAGAGGATATGAAGTCAGTGAAGAAGTATTTGAATCTCACGCTGATGAGATATTTAGAGAAGCTCACAATAGACTTCACGCACAAAAAGGCGTAATGGTCTGGTGTGATAGGATGAGATATGAATAATCATTTAGAAAATATTAGCCAAACTCTAGGCATTAGCAAAAGGCGTCGCACAACCTTTGAGCTAGAAGATATGGATAATAATCAAATGAAGCTTAGCTACAAAGGCAAAGCGAATTTAAATACTCCATGGTTTGGTATGTATGGCGATAAGCCTTGCGCCCTAGTGCCTGCTGAGCTATTTGAAGCGGTGATAAACGCACTAAAAAACGCACAAAAAGAGAATTTCGAGCTAAAGCTAGAAAGATCCATTTTACAAAATTTGCCAATTGATTTTGGCGATGTCTGGACTGTGGCGATAGAAGAGATCAAAAAGGCAAACTACAAAAAAGAGCCAAATTTAGATAGAGTTATAGCTAAAATCAAAAAAGAGCATCCAAATTTATTTTTGGATATGCGCTCGCTTGTTAATAAGGAGTGATTATGGTAGATTTTGAAGCATTTGTGAAGTATTCTAAGCCAGGACCTAGATATACTAGCTATCCTACGGCTTTGGAATTTAGCGATGAGTTTAGCTATGATGAGTATATCAAGAGATTAAAAGAGTGTGATAAGCCACTTTCGCTATACTTTCATCTACCATTTTGTCGCTCGGCGTGCTATTTTTGTGGTTGTAATGTGATATATACTAGCAAAAGCGATAAGATGAGTCGCTACTTGGATTATTTGGAGCGTGAGCTTGAAATTTTAGCTAGTATAGTAGATACCAATAGAGCAGTGATACAGATGCACTTTGGCGGTGGGACGCCTACATTTTATAGTGCTAGTGAGCTTGATAGGATTATAAAAGCTATTAAAAAACATTTTAAAAATTTCACAAATGACGCTGAAATAAGCTGTGAAATAGACCCAAGATTTATCAATGAAGATCAGCTAGAAGTCCTTAGAAAGCATGGGTTTAATAGAGTTAGCTTTGGGGTACAAGATTTTGATGAAAAGGTTCAAAAAGAGATCCATAGAATTCAGCCATTTAGCATAACTCAAAATGCTGTAAATTTGGCTAGAAAATATGGAATGTTAAGTGTCAATACCGATCTTATATATGGTTTGCCTTATCAGAGCTTAGAGAGTTTTAAACGCACTTTAGAGCTAGGAGTTAGTCTAAATCCTGATAGATTTGCTATCTTTAATTACGCTCATGTCCCATGGATCAAAAAAAGTATGAGAAAATTCGACGAAGCCACGCTACCAAGCCCAAAAACTAAGCTTGAAATTTTAAAATACACTATGGAATTTCTCACATCCAATGGATACAAAATGATAGGTATGGATCACTACGCTAAGCCTAGTGATGAGCTATTTGGTGCTTTAAAAAATGGCACACTTCATAGGAATTTTCAAGGATACACTACAAAAGGCGGAGCGCAACTCATTGGTATAGGGCTAACTAGTATCGGCGAGGGCGATGACTATTACGCTCAAAACTACAAAGATATGAGTGGCTATGAAGCTGCTATTGATGCTGGTAAATTGCCAAATTTCAAAGGCATAATGCTAAATGAAGAAGATAAGCTTAGAAAATTTGTAATTATGGAGTTGATGGCGAATTTCGCTCTTGATATTGGGTCTGTGGAGAGTAAATTTAAGATTGATTTCTTTAACCATTTTAAAGATGAATTAGATGAGCTAGGTGAGTTAAAGCAATTTATGAGTATCGATAGCCAAAAAATTGAGATAAACCAAACCGGAATGCTATTAATCCGTAATATCGCTATGTGCTTTGATGAGTATATGGCGAAATTTAAAGGCGTTAATAATAGCTTTTCAAAGACAGTTTAAAGGAGATTTTGTGAGTGAGATTTTAGGATTTGGGATAGCTGGAAATTTCGCCTTACATCTTGAACAAGCTGGCGAGGCTGATGATTTCGCCTTGGTTAAAACCGATGATGAATACGCCCCAAAAGGGATATTTCCATTTTATATCAAAGGTAGCGATAGTTTTTTGGGTAGGAATTGTATAGATAATGGCTATTTATATCTACCTAATGATAAAAATTTAAATATCCAAATGGAGCCTGAGATCGCATTAAGATGTGAATTAAAGTATGAAAATAATAAGGTTAAAAGCATTAAGCCACTTAAATTTGCTGCTTTTAATGACGCTTCAGTTAGAAATGACAAAACCGCTACAAAAATATCACAAAAGAAAAACTTCAGCAACGGCTCAAAAGGAATCGGAAATGAGATTGATATAGACAAATTTAGCCTTGGTGGGATCTGTGATAATTATAGCTTAGTATCATTTTTACAAAGCCAAAATGAGCTAATCAGATATGGCGAATGCGCCAAATTAAGCGGATACTCATATTTTTATGAAAAGTTATTAGAGTGGATCAAAGATAGATTAAACACACAAGAAAATTATGCTGTGTTAGAGAATTTATCAGATATCTTAAAAAATACAAACTACCCAAATGAGATGATAATCACAATCGGCGCTACAAGATATGAAGAAGCGGGCAAAAATAGATATCTAAAACCTGGCGATATCTGCTATGTGGTCGCCTTTGATCATACTAAATTTGATCTATCAAGCATAACAAACGCTATCAAAAATGGCTCTAAATTACCAAGTAGCGTATCTATTTTAAGACAGGAAGTAAGATGAAAATTACTATAATTGGCGCTGGAAATATGGGATTAGCTATGGCTAATGGGCTGAAATTATCTGGTTTTGAAGTGAGCTTTGCGGGGAGATTGAGTGATAGATTAGAGGCTTTAAAAGGTGAATTTGAAGTAGAGATAATAGATAAAAACTACGATATAAGTGATAAAAACATTATACTAGCTATCAAGCCAAACGCCCTTGAGTGGTTTGTAAATCTCGCAAAAGGTAGAGCAAATTTGATAATTAGCGTGCTAGCTCGCACAAGCTTAGAGCAAATTCAAGCTATAAACGCCCTAAATCACGCTATTTGCTTGCCAAATATCGCCGCAAAATACCAAAAAAGCATAAATCCATATATAGCAATTGGTGATACCAATCTAGTAGAAAAGATCCTAAATGGCTTTGGAAAAGCGGTTAAATTTGATTCTAAATCCACTTTTGATGCTGCTAGCATAATCAGCGGATGCGCTCCAGCATATCTAGCATTAGTAGCTGAAGCTATCAATACTGCTGCTGTAAGATCTGGGCTTAAACTAGATGAGGCTCAAGCTATGACAAGTGGGCTATTTGATAGCTTTGCTGGATTGATTAAAGATACTCATCCAGCACTAATAAAAGATAGCATTTGCTCTCCTGCTGGAACGACTATCGAGGGTGTATGCGAGCTAGAAAAAGCCGGTGTTAGAACTGCCTTTATAGAAGCTATTAGAGCAAGTTTGATGAAACAAAGAGGATAAATGAGTAACTATAATTTTAGTGAGATTAGCGATGCGTGTGTGAAGTGTGGAAAATGTAAGCCAAATTGTACAATATACAAAATCAGCCACGATGAGGTCAAGAGCCCAAGGGGATTTTTGGATCTTTTGGGGGCTTATAATAGAGGTGAAATCGAGCTTGATAAGAATTTAAAAGATGTTTTTGAGAGCTGTTTTTTATGTACAAATTGCGTCCAAGACTGCCCGGTATCCTTGCCAACTGATACTATGATAGAAAATGCTAGAGCCGATATAGCGGCTAAATTTGGAATTTCGTGGTATAAAAGGCTATTTTTTTATCTACTTAGAAATAGAAAAATTATGGATATCGCTGCGAAATTTGGATATGTGTTTCAAAGCTGTGGATTTAAGATCAAAGATGGCAATATGAGCCCAAGATTTAGTCTGCCAATGTTAAAAAAAGAGCGTCTTTTACCAGCAGCATCTAAAAAGAGCTTTTTAAACTCTCACACTGAATTTATAGATAATGGCGGAGATAAAACTATCGGGATATTTATCGGCTGTATGGGAAATTATGCTTATACCGCTATTGGCGAGGGGTTACTTAAGATATTAAAAGAACTTAAAATCAACGCTCATTTGATGAAATCTCAAGGCTGTTGCTCGGCTCCAGCGTATTTCACTGGGGATTTTAACACTGTAGATTATCTAGCTAAAAAGAATATTGAGTATTTTGAATCCTTATTAAATAGCGGTAAAATCGAAGCTATTATAATACCAGAAGCGACTTGTTCGGCGATGATAAAGGTAGATTATGAGCACTATTTTCACAATGATTTGCAGTGGAAACAAAGAGCTATAAATATCAGCAAAAAAATATATTTAGCTACTGAATATTTGGCTAAATTTACAAATCTAGCTCAAATTTTAAAAGAGCGAAATAGAGATAAAAAACTATCTAAAATCACATATCATGACCCTTGCCACGCTAGAAAGATGCAAGGAGTTTGGAAAGAGCCAAGAGAGCTTTTAAAACACGCTTATATCTTAAATGATATGAGCGATAATCATAGTTGCTGTGGATTTGGCGGAGTAACAATGCAAAGTGAAAAATACCACCTAAGCCGCCAGGCCGGTCAAAGCAGAGCCGCACAGATAGACGCCATGAATGCCAAATGCGTAGGAAGTGAGTGTAGCGCTTGTAAAATGCAGCTAAACAACGCCCTACATATCTATGGTAGCGATACTAAATGCTCCAATCCAATTGAGCTGATCGCTAATGCTTTATAAATTTACAAATTAAGATTTTATAAATGGCGCTTAAAATCTATTAATGGCACATTTATAGATTAGAGTTTATTTAGGCTAAAATCTTAACAAATTTAGCCTAAATAAATTTAAATAGCCTAATACTCTTCTAACATAAAGCTATTAACCAGCGATAGACGAATGATTTCAACAGCATTTTTGAAATATTCATTTTGTTCTTTTGGAGTTTTAAGTGGAACATTTTGGTCATCTTTTTGAATGGTTGGAATCAGTTTTTCGCTCTCAAATTTAGCTTTTATATGATTTTGAATATCTTTTATACTGTGATTACCATCAAACATTAATGCAAGTTCAAGTGTATGCTTATCAGCATTTAGCCTATCATTTGATGGAGTTGCTACACCAATTGACGAACCTTCATTTTCTAAGAAATATCTTAGATATGGTATATATTCCATTTTTAGTCTAGTCTTACCAGGGATATATAATAGCTTTTGAAGCGGTTTACAAGTAATGGTAATAGCATTGTTTGTAAGCGTTCTAATATCATAGTATCTAAATACTATATCATCTTTTGGATAAACTGCACGAACTTCATCAAAGCTTAAAGTTGATGGAAATGCATCATTTAATGCCTTTGCAAGTGGTTCGATATATGTATCTTTGGCTGAGCTTAGAAGCTGCGGGGTCGGCTTTATTAGCTTAAAGTGTAGATTATGTAAGAATTTAGCCTTATCTTCATCTTTTATAGCTAGCTTGTTTTGATTTTGCGATTTGGTTAAAATAGAGCTTCTAAATCTAATAGAGTATAAAAAATCATAAGCTTGATTAGCTGAGATATAATCATCAAATGATAGCTTAAAATACTCACTTATCGCACCATCAGGCAAAAATGATGGATCGAAATGATATGTGGCATCAGCAACATAGCAAAGCCCATTATCACCAGCATCAGCTACAAAATCTAAAAAATAAAATGGCTGATTACAAATCTCCATATATTCATGTGCCACATAACTTTTTGGGTAGTTTTGAATATGTTTAATATACTCGGAATTTAAATTTTTAATATGTGTAGCACTTGATTCATTTGGGCTATATTTGGCATAAAAAGCCTTTTGAAATTTAATCGCATTTAATCCAGACTCCAAATCAGTGACATTGCCACTACTTTTAACCGCACTAAATCGCATAAAATCACGCAAAGGCTCGACATATTTCCACCCTGGATAGCAGTTATAGCTGATAAATGCCACGCCATTTTGGCTTAATAGCTTTTGACAACTTTGTAAAATCGCACTTCTTACAAAATCAGGCACCCAGCTATAAATACCATGGCAAATAATATAATCAAACTCTATTTTACCACCAAATTCACTTATGAGATTACAAATATCCATCTCAATAAGCTTTATATTTTTACACCCGATTCCCTCGATTGCTCTCTTGCCTATAGCTATCTGCTCACTACTTAAATCAATTCCTATGAAAGTTGAATTTGGATGATTGATAGCTTGGCCTATTATATTGCCACCCATCGCACAACCAATTTCAAGAACCTTGGAATTATGCGGATTAACAGCATCTAGGCCATGAAATTTAGCCACCGCACAAAGATAATCTATACAAGTTTGAGCGTATGAATATGAGTCATATGTATGCTCATCATATGTTGATTTAATATCGTTATTTATCATTGTTCTAACAACTTATGACTATCCATAAATCCACTAGCGGCGTCAGCTAATTTACCCAAAGTCGCATCTATACTACCAGCTAAGCTAAATATCCAATAACTCTGACACGAAACCCACTCAAATAACTTATCATTTTTTTCTTCATCAGTATCGGCTCTACGAGCTGAGATAACGGCAAGCTCAAGCTCTTGGCTATTTAGCATCGCTCCGCAAATACCATAAAATGACGACATAAAGACTTTATCTTTAAAGACATATTCTTTTAGGCTATCAATCTCAAATGAGAGTTTTTGTAGCTTATCATAGTTGATTTTATCTGCTTTATCTTGCTCTTTTAATTTTTTGGATTTTTCAATCTCTTTGGCGATTTTGAGATATAATCGTTCACATTTTTTTTGAACTTTATGACCAGTTTTGAAAATTTTAGTTATATTTTTGATTGCTTTTTTTAGATGCTCTTCTTGCTTTTCTTTGCTAATTGGCAAGATTGGTTTGAAATTTTTCTTTTTACCCTCAGCGATAATCTTATCGGCCATCTCTTTAAATGAAATTTCAGTTGTTCCTTCTATTCTTGCTCCACCTTCGGTGCAGTTATAAAGCTTATAATCTGGATTACTTCTTTGCATCATTGCGATATTATGCTCAAAATATTGTCTAAATAAATTCCATACAAAAGTAGTTTGAATTTCACCTTTACCGCCATATTTGGTTGTCATTATAGGAACTTCTTCTAATGGAATTTCGGTCTCTTTAAATATATGTCCTTTAGAGTGGCTAGTACCATTTTCGCCATAAGCTAAGTCTTGGCCTATTAACATTACATCTTTACAGCCTAAAGCTTGGGCTACATTCCACGCCATATGCGCAGCACTCTGTCCACCGCCGATATAGCCAAATTTAAAATCTCTAAAACTCATCTCATAATTTAGCGGCCTAAAAGCATAACAAACATCTTTATCATGCAAATTTTCTACTGCTTCATGATGAGTAAGAGAAGCCACAACAAATATAATCCCATCATCAAATTTAGTTCTAGCAGGTTTGAAAAAGTCCGGAGTAGGCGGAATTCTCTCTATAGATGTTACATAATCAGGCTTAATCCCATGCTCTTTTAAAATAGGATAACTTGCATCAACAGCTATAACTACTGTGTATGGAGCGAGTTTTTTGAGTATTGGCAACTGCTTGTGAAGCGATGGACCAGTAGATACTATTACGGCTGAGTTAATCTTATTTTTTCTTTTATTTATAATATCTCTTAGAGGAATTGCGCCAAATACATCTGGAAGATGTTGTGTTGTTTGAATCATTCCTAACAAGCAATCCTTAGAGTCATTTCCACGCTCATAAAGCGTCTGGATAATTGCTTTTTGCATAGTTTTATTTAATTCCATAATATTTTCTTGATATTTTTCATTATTATAATAATCATCGATAATATGTAGATTATATAATCTAAAACTATGAAATACATCTGGCATTTTACAAATAATATAAAATTGTAAAAATGTAACCTTATGCGAATCTAAAATAAATAATCTATCAGTAAAAATATCCCTAGAAAAGTCAATCAAGCTAAGCGCAGCATATAAAATCTCAATCTCAGGTTCAAAAACAAATATCTTTTTATGCGTTGGGTTTGCTAAGATTGATTTCAAAAACACCCCATTGCCAATTCCATAGATAAAAAGCGCCCTATGTCTGGCGTACTCTTCTTCGAATTCTATAATCTTTTTCTCAACATCTTTAGCTGGGCTTTCGTATAAATACTCTTTGGTTTCAAGATTTATGATATTTAGATCTAGCGGGTCTTTGCCCATATAAACGCCAAATTTTTTATTCTCCTCTAAACCAAATAGCGTAAGCGAAGTATCGATAGCATAAGGCATCATAGCAGTTATGTTTTTATCAAGTGTAGTTATCTCTTCATCATTTTTAATTTTTTGAGCTATCTTAGAATCAAGCTCTTTAAACTTTCTCTCATCTTCAGTTAGATCTCGCTCATCTTTTTTTGAGATGTCATTTTTTAACTCATTAACATCTTTTTTTTCACCATTTTGCATATGTGTCCTTTTGAATTTAACTTTAATATCGTCATTTTTAGGCTTTATTTTACAAAAATTTCGCTGAATTTAAAGAATAAATAGAAGATAAATTTAAATTTAACAAAAATTACACTTTCGAGAAAATATTATAAAAAAATGATAAAATGTGGGATTTTTAGAATAAAGTGGTGACCCCTACGAGACTCGAACTCGTGTTACCGCCGTGAAAGGGCGATGTCCTAACCGCTAGACGAAGGGGCCACTGCGGTTGTGCGAGTGGAATTATACAAGAGTAATGCTTAAATATCGCTTAAAAATCATAGCGATTTACAAAAAAACTGTATAATTTGTCAAATTTAAAAAGGCATAGTTTGAATATCTATAAATTTTGGTCTAAATTTACTACTTTAACACTATTATCTGCGTTAATTTTTGGCTGTGGCACTGTTCAGCCAAAGCGTTCTAGTGGGGTTTTATTTAGTTTTATTACGCCACAAATTCGCATTAGCGATACAGGGTTTATTCACAGCTATACAAATGGTACACAAGTTCAAATCTACAATAGCGGCACACTAACTCTAAACCTAAAATTAGCTCAAAATATCTGCATAAACTCAGCTTGTATGTCTCGCAAAAGTTTTAACATCAAATATCTAAATTCGCCCCATTATAATGAGATTTTAGATGATATTATAACCCAAAGAGCAATATATGACTCAGCAAATTTGATTCAAACTGATTGTGGATTTACACAAGATTTTAGTAGTTTTAGATATGAGGTTTGCAATAAAACAGCTAAATTTATAGATAGTAAAAATAATATAAAAATTATAATAAGAGAGTTGCAATGAAAAGAATAGGAGCGCATGTAAGTGCAAGTGGTGGAGTAGCAAATGCTCCAAAAAATGCTGCAAATATCGGTGCGGACGCTTTTGCTCTATTTGTTAAAAATCAAAGACAATGGAGCGCTAAACCACTTACTCAAAGTGATATAAGTCAGTTTAAAGCTAATTTAGTCAGTGCAAATATTAAGCCAGCTTGCATACTAGCACATAATAGCTATTTAGTAAATTTAGGCCATCCAGATGAGAGTGCAAGGGCTAAGAGTTTTTACTCATTTTTAGACGAGATAGAGCGTTGCGAAGCTCTTGGGATTGAACTTATTAATTTTCATCCAGGTTCACATTTAAAACAAATAAGCGAAGATGAGTGTCTAGAATTAATTGCTAAAGAGATGAACTCCTTGCTAGAGCGTTCTAGCAATATAAAATTAGTTATTGAGAACACGGCCGGTCAAGGCAGTAATCTAGGCTATAAATTTGAACACCTAGCTGCATTAATTGCTATGAGTAAAGATCCTAGTCGTGTGGGTGTATGCATTGATACATGTCATTTATTTGCTAGCGGATATGATATCAAAGATGAGCAAAGTTATACTAAAACTATGGCTGAATTTGATAAAATAGTAGGATTTAAATACTTAAGCGGAATGCATATCAACGATAGCAAAGGCGCCCTTGGCTCACGCAAAGATCGTCACGATAGCCTTGGAGTTGGACTAATTGGAGAACAAGCATTTAGATGTATTATGAAAGACAATAGAATTGATGAGATTCCATTAATTTTAGAGACTATTGATGAGACTATCTGGGCTGATGAAATTAAAATGCTTAGAGATTTTACAAAATAATTTAGGAGGTTCTAATGAGACTGGGGGTGGGTTCAAGCCCAAAATAAAATACTAAATATTGGCTATTTTGCTGATGGTATTTGGTCGTATAACGCATTTAAAATAATCGCAAACCAAATATGCAAATTTGTTTATATGTGTTAGGCGTGGCTCAGATGATAAAATTTTAGCTAAATTTGCTGCTGATTATAGTATAGAGCTTTTTAGAGATTGCGATATTAATTCGCCTAAATTTTTAGCTATGATTACTAAATTTAATTGCGATATATTTGTTTCAATGTCATTTGATCAAATTTTTAAGCCTCAAATTATAGATCTTGCTCACTTGGTGCGATTGACAAATATTTATCATTGCAAGTTTTTAATAAATGCAAAAAGAAGCGATTTATTAAACCAAACTCAACAACGCAAAATGTGTGTTTGGTATGCTAAAGGAGTATTTAATATGAAATTTCAAATTAACAATGATAAAATGAAAATATTTAGCACAAACCAAAATAATGCAGACGACAAAATAAGAGATAAATATACTTGACCTAAGTTTTATTTTTTGCGTTCTTTAATCATTGTGAATGCAAATTCATTATTTAGATCAAAAATATAATTTTATACAATTTACTTAATATCTTTTACATAATGGTAAAATTCTTTTATCTAGTTCCATTTTATCTAAAGCATTATAAATTTTACTTTTACAATGCTCATCTGTTAAAAACATTTTAAAAAAGACAAAATTTGGAATTTAAAAATGCTTTTTACCAAAAATTGCCTTAATATTAATACTTTGTGATAGCGCATAATAAATAATCACAAAGCCTACAACATCTCTACGCCACTACCTTTGATAATCTGGCCAATTATATACCCATCACTATTAGCTAATACATAATCAACTTTATCATTTGGCACTACTAATACCATTCCTACACCACAATTAAACGTTCTATCCATCTCGCTTTGCTCTACGCTTTTGGCGATTAATTCAAAGATTTTTGGCGTTTTGATAGCACTTCTTTGGATCTTTGCGCCAAGTCCATTTGGCAAGACTCTAGGGAGATTTTCGACTATACCGCCACCAGTTATATGAGCCATTGCGTTTATGCTATCTTTAAGGCGTAAAAACTCATCTACATAAATTCTAGTAGGCTCTAAAAGCGTCTCTAAAAGCGTCTTACCCTCAAATTCACTACCCAAATTTAACTTCTCTTTTTTGATCACCGCCCTTGCTAGTGAAAAGCCATTTGAGTGAAGGCCTGAGCTTGGCAACGCTACTAAGATATCGCCTTCATTTACAAATTTAGTTCTATCGATCTCATCTTCTTCAGCCACACCCACAGCAAATCCCGCTAGATCAAAATCCCCCGAGCTATACATACTTGGCATTTCAGCCGTTTCGCCACCTATTAGAGCGCATTTGGCTATTACACATCCTTTGGCGATACCGCTTACTACTTCTTTGGCCGAGTTTATATCTAATTTACCAGTTGCATAGTAATCCAAAAAAAACATAGGCGTAGCAAAATTACATATTAAATCATTGACGCACATTGCAACTAGATCAATCCCCACACTATCTAATTTACCGCTATCTATTGCTAGGCGAAGTTTTGTTCCTACACCATCGGTTGCAGCTAGAAGAGTTGGTTTATTATATCCGCTAGGAAGCCTAAATGCTCCAGAAAATGATCCTATTCCACCTATTACATTTGGAGTTAGAGTCGATTTAACAAATGGTTTAATCCCCTCAACAAAGCTATTTCCAGCATCTATATCTACGCCTGCGTCTTTATAACTTATCATTTTTCACCTCTTTTAAATTTCGTGATTTTACACTATTTGAACTTATTTTTGGCTAATGCTAACGCTATCTAGCAAATAAGCGATATGCTGCCAGCTAAATCCACTTGCCTCGCTTAGCCCGATTTCACAGGTGCTAGAGTTGCTAAAACCGATATTGACTGCGCTATTTTGGTAAAATCTCTTAAATTTAGTTGTAGCGTGTATGTTTAATTGCGGAGTAAAAAACCCTTTATACCCAGCAAAACCGCAACATGCAGTATCGCTATGGACTATAACTTGCCCTTTAGTGCAAAGCTTAGCTAAACTCATCATAGTATTTTCAAGTCCAAGTTTTTTACTAGCACACATTGTATATAGTCCTATTGCGTCATTTATTGGGACAATAGAAAGTCTTGTAGAGATAAATTTAAGTAAATACTCGCTCAAATCATAAATTTCAAATCTATCTTTAAGTGATTTTATAAGCTCATAAGAGCAAGCGCCGTGATCTATCACCACAGGATATTTACCCTCGTTTGTAGCCTCTCTTAAAATATCTATATTTTTGGCTCTATTTAGCTCTTTTGTATCTGGATAATTGGTAAAAACTTTCCCACAACACATATCACTGATTTGCTGCGGATATATCACATTTATCTTAGCTTTTTTACATAGTGATTCAAATACCTCTTGGATAGGGCGTTTGTCATTTAAATTTTGATTTGGGGCAAAGGCTCTATTTAGACAACTTGAAAAATATACCACACTTTCATCAAAGCCATAATTTTTATCACGCAGTTTATAGCTATTTTTTCTTGGTAGATACTCTTTAAGAACCGGAGTTTTTATAGCTAAATTAGCTTTAAAAGAGAGTTTGCGAATTGAATTTGAGTTTAGTAAATTTGCAGCTGATAGGGCA
This sequence comes from Campylobacter sp. P0085, assembly GCF_002139495.1. Taxonomy (NCBI): domain Bacteria; kingdom Pseudomonadati; phylum Campylobacterota; class Epsilonproteobacteria; order Campylobacterales; family Campylobacteraceae; genus Campylobacter; species Campylobacter sp. P0085. Next base: position 142,417 of record NZ_MJKB01000003.1, read on the forward strand.
AATTTGGCTCCATTTAGAGCTAAAGAGAAGTTTGCTTTAGCCAACTCAGCAGTTTTTTTGCTAAAATCACTGGCATTTACTTTGCGTTCGTTTAGGGCTAGGTTTGCTGTATTTAGCCCAACAGGGCATAGCTCTTCGCACATAGAACAGGCAGCACAACTCTCATTTAAGAAGTATTTAGCCCCATCTTTTAGCTCTTTTAATAGCTTTTTACTAGCTTTATCACTTAAAGCTCCTAGTCTTTGCATCTCTCTTTTTAGGGCTATTCTTTGGCGTGGGCTTAGAGTTAGCTTATTAGATGGACAGTTTTTCTCACAAAATCCACACTCCACACAATCATCAAATTCATTTCCTATAATGGCTGATTGCTTGATATTTTTTTTGTATATCTCTTTGTCATCTGTGATGATTACATCTGGATTTATTAGAGTGTGTGGGTCAAAAATCTCTTTGATTTTTCTATTTATGGCATAAGCTTTTGCTCCCCACTCTAGCTCTACAAATGGCGCTACCATCCTACCGGTGCCATGTTCGGCCTTGATACTTCCACCGAAATTTGAAACCATCAAAGACATATCTTCAACCAAATTCGCAAAACTCTCAAATTCGCTATTTTGGTTTAAATCAGGCGTGATTATAAAGTGTAAATTACCCGCTAATGCGTGGCCAAAAATTATAGCGCTATCTTCAAATCCATGCTTTTTAAATAGCTCTTGAAGGCTTTTAATCCCCTCTCCAAGATCTTTTATCTCAAAGCATATATCTTCTGTGATTACGCTACTTCCAGGCCTTTTAGCCGTAGCAGCGATAGGAAATATCCCTTTTCTAATCTTCCACCAATTAGCAAATTCACTCTCATCAAAGCTAAATTTCATCTCTTGACTAGTTGGATAATCTTTGATCGCATCTTTTATCTTTTGAATTTGCTCATTTAATCTATCTTGAGAGTTGTTTTGGCTCTGGATCAAGATACAGACTTCTCCATCTTTAATATCAGGCAAAATCTCGCTCACGCCTTTGAATTTAGAAGCAGCCTTAAGTGAGCCATAATCCATAATCTCCGCACTAGAAATTTCATTTTCAAATTTAGCCAAAATCTCTACAACCTTAGCCGCTTTTAAGATATCATCATAAAACAAAAGCGCACAAGCTTTGAATTTCTCATCATCCACGCACTCTAATTCCACGCTACTTACAAAGCCTAAAGTCCCCTCACTACCGATAAATAGATGAGTAATAATATCAATTGGGTCGCTATAATCTAAAAGGGCATTAATGCTATAGCCAGTTGTATTTTTGATCTTATATTTTCGCCTTATAAGCTCACAAAGCTCAGTATCAGCTAGGATTTGAGAGCGTAAATTTAGAATTTGCTCTATTAAATCTTTATGGCTATTTCTAAAACTAGCCACACTTATGGCATCAGAGCTATCAAGGATAGTTCCATCACCTAAAATTACTCTAATGGATTTTAGCGTGTTATATGAGTTTTGCTTGACCCCACAGCACATTCCGCTTGAGTTGTTATTGACAATTCCGCCAATTTGCGCCGCAGCGATAGTAGCAGGATCGGGGCCGATCTTTTTGCCTAGCGGTTTTAGGGCTTTATTAGCATTTTCGCCGATAACCCCACAACCTAAATTTATAGAGTTAGCATCTCTACTAACCTTCATATGATCCCATCTAAAATCCAAACAAACTAGCACCGTATCGCACGAGCTTTGACCGCTTAGGCTAGTCCCAGCACCCCTAAAACATAGTGGAGTGTTAAATTTGCGAGATAGCTCAAAAGCCTTTATAATCTCTTTTTCGCTTTTTAGCATTAAAACTAGCTTTGGTATATATGAGTAGCAAGAGGCCTCCACACCATAGCAAAATCGGCGTAAATAATCTTTATAAACTCTACCATCAAAGAGCTTAAAAGCGGCCTTATAAAATCCTTCATAATCTTGCATAATAGATCCTTTTGTAGCTAAAATTTGGCTGATTTTAGCAAATTTGAACTTATTTTATGCTAATATAGCCAAACTTCATTTAAGGAAATAAAATGTCAAATTATCCAAAAGCAATTGGCCCATATAGTGCTTATAGAGTGGTAGGAAATTTAGTATATTGTAGCGGTCAAATCCCGCTGGATCCAGATAGTGGCGAGGTAGTAGGAAGCGATATCAAAGCCCAAACAACCCAAGCTTTAAAAAATGTAGGCGGGATCTTAGAAGAGCTAAATTTAAGCTATAAAAATATTGTTAAAACAACTGTATTTTTAACTGATATATCTGAATTTGCTCAAATGAATGAAATTTATGCTGAGTTTTTCAGTGAGCCATATCCAGCTAGAAGTGCTGTAGCAGTAAAAGAATTGCCAAAGGGTGTAAAAGTAGAAGTAGAGGTCATAGCTTCCATTGAGTAAATTTAAAAATGCTATAGTAATTACTGGGGTTATTGGTAGTGGCAAAAGCACAATTGTAAATCTACTTAGAGTTTATGGCTTTAGTGTAATTGATGCTGATGAGATTGCACATGAGCTTTTAGATGAGTGCTGGGAGAGAGTCGCTAATGAATTTGGCAATGAATTTATAAGTGATAAAAAGGTTGATAGAAAGCGCCTTGGTAAGCTAGTTTTTAGCGATGAGAATGCTAAAAAAAGGCTTGAGAATATGCTCCATCCGCTTATTAGAAAACAAATTTTTGATAGTGCTAGCGAACTTGAAGAGAAAGAAAAACCATATTTAGTTGATCTACCTTTATATTTTGAGAGTGCGCCAGCTTATAATGAGTTTGAGAGTGTTTGTGTGGTTTATGCACTTGAGCCAATCTGTTTAGAACGCATAATGCTACGAGATGGGATTAGTTTAAATGAGGCCAAGGCTAGATTAAATTCGCAAATATCAATCGATGAGAAGCTCCGTCTAGCTAATTTCGTAATTGATAATAGTTCAGATATGAAACATCTAAATTTACAAATTGATAAGTTCATATCGGCACTAAAAAGCAGATACAAAACCCTAAATATTTAGAGGAATATATGAAACTTAGTACCAAGATTAGCGTCTGTATACTAGTCAAAAACGCCCAAAATACCATTAAAGAGTGCTTAGAATCCTTAAAAAGCTTTGATGAGATTATCTTGCTTGATAATCAAAGTAGCGATGATACCTTAAAAATCGCTAATGAATTTAAGGCCAAATTTAATAATTTGAAAATTTATTCTAGTGAATTTATCGGTTTTGGGCCGCTTAAAAATTTAGCGATAAATTACGCTAGTAATGATTGGATATTGAGCATTGATAGCGATGAGGTTTTGGAATCTCAAGCTTTTGATGAGGTAGCAAATTTAGATCTAAATCCCCAAAATATCTACGCCCTACCTAGAAAAAATCTCTATAAAGGCGAGTGGATAAAGGCGTGTGGCTGGTATCCAGATTTTGTCCTAAGGCTATTTAATAAAACTCAAACCAAATTTAATTCTAATTTCGTCCATGAGAGCTTGGAAGCTAAAAATTTAAATATAATAAAACTTAAAAATGGATTAAGGCATTACGCTTATGATGATATCAGCACACTTATAGAAAAGATGCAAAAATACTCCACCCTTTATGCGATACAAAATAGAGCCAAAAATAGCACTATCAGCAAAGCCGTGCTACATAGCGTTTGGAAATTCATCCGTGATTACGCCTTTAAAAAGGGATTTTTGTATGGTTATAAGGGCTTTGTGATTAGCCTTTGTAATGCTCTTGGGGCGTTTTTTAAGTATGCCAAACTCTATGAGTTAAATCACCAAATGCCAAGCGTGAGCCTAATCATCACCACTTATAACAATGAAAAATATTTAGAGCAGGTCTTAAAAAGTATTTTAAATTTAGATTATTTGCCTAATGAAGTCTTGGTCGCTGATGATGGAAGTGGCGTAGCTACAAAGAATTTGATTGAGAAATTTAAAGCGATTTTCCCTTGTGAGTTAAAGCATATTTGGCAAGAAGATCAGGGCTTTCGCTTGAGCCAAATTCGCAATAAAGCTATAAATATAGCAACTAGTGAGTATATCATAATCATTGATGGCGATATGGTTTTAGATAGAAATTTTATTTTAGATCATCTTAAATTCGCCAAGCAAAAGCAGTTTTTACAAGGCTCAAGAGTGGTTTTGGATAAGAGTCAAACTGATTTATTGATAAATGGGAGAGGGTATGTGAGCGAGTTTAAAACTCTTAAATCCAAGCAAAATTCCATACTCTCAAAACTTATTTACAAAAGCTCAGCCATTAGGGCAAGTTTCTTTAAAAAGCGAGATTTCATCAAAGGAATTAGAGGTTGTAATATGAGCTTTTATAAAATTGATTGCGATGAGATCGACGGATTTAATGAGAATTTCATTGGCTGGGGTAGGGAGGATTCTGAGTTTGTGGCGAGATTTTTGTTTAGTGGGGGAGAGCTTAGAAGGCTTAAATTTTCAGGGATTGCATATCATCTCTATCACGCTGAAAACAGCAGAAAAATGCTAGAATCAAACCATCAAATTTACCTAAACACCATTAAAGAAAAGAGAGTCAAATGGCGATAAAAGTATTGCTAACAGTAGGCGATATCACTATAAAAGGCGGCGCTGAAAGAGTCGTAACTAATCTAGCAAATGCTTATGCGGCCTCTGGGCTAGATGTGGAGATTTTAAGCTTTTATAAAGGCGGGATAAATGAAGCTTTTGAGCTTGATAGTAGAGTGAAATTAAGCTATTTACACGATAAATCTTTTGATGATAAGCGTAAAAATTTCTTCTATAAAATCTTTTATAAATTTATTGAGAGCTATATCTTAAAGCGTGATTTCAAAGATAAGGATTTTGTGATTTTCAATAACTCACCGCATTTTCCGCTATTTAAAAATAAAAATACAAAATATCTAAAAATCATCCACATAACTTCAAAAGGACGCTACCTGGCTAGATATAACTATTTTGATTCTATAGTACTTATAGCCTCTAAAGAGATTGGCTTTTGGCAAAGCCATCATAAAAATATATTTTTAATCCCAAATTTCATCCCAAATATCCCAAATTCAAACACCAATTACTCTCAAAAAGTCGTGCTCTCAATGGGGCGCATAGAAAAAACCAATCAAAAAGGCTTTTTGCGCTTAATCGATATATGGAAATTAATCCAAGATAGTGGGGAATTTAATGATTGGAAGCTACACATTGTAGGTGATGGCGATCTAAAAGAGCAGATAAAAACTAAGATAGAAAATCTAAATTTATCTAACTCTATAATCTTAAAACCATTTACTAAAGATGTAGAGAGCGAGTATCTAAGCGCTAGTATATATGCTATGGCAAGCCATTTTGAAGGACTCCCTATGGTGCTTATAGAGGCTCAGTCTTATGCCTTGCCAACCATAGCCTTTGATATCGCCACAGGTCCAAGCGATATAATAGAAGATGAGAAAAGCGGATTTTTAATCACTGATAATAATTTAGATGAATATGCCAATAAACTAAAAATATTAATGCAAGATGAGAATCTAAGAGCCAAAATGGGCGAAAAAAGTAAAGAGATAGTCAAAAATAAATTTAGCAAAGAGGTGGTGATGAAGCAGTGGATGGAGCTGTTTAAGGGATTAAAAAAATAACCTAGAGTTAGCAACTCTTCTACTAGTGATATATTATACTAAAAGTTGATTTATAATAATAAAAAACAAACTACACAAAAACTTGAATTTATAAAAATTTAAATCTCAAATTTAGTAAATTTTATTAGCATATTAGCTTTTTTAAGATAAAATATCAGCATTTGCATAACCAAAAAACAAGGAAAATAATGGACGAAAATAAGAAAAAAAGCCTTGATTTAGCCCTTAAACAGATTGATAAAGCCTTTGGTAAAGGTACTGTTCTTAGGCTTGGCGATAAGGAAATTGAGCCAATTGATGCTATTGGAACTGGATCAATCGGACTTGATATTGCACTTGGCATAGGTGGTATTCCTCGTGGTAGAATCATCGAAATTTACGGTCCTGAAAGTAGCGGTAAGACAACTCTGACTCTTCATCTAATTGCTGAATGTCAAAAAAATGGTGGAGTTTGTGCCTTTGTCGATGCAGAACACGCATTAGATGTTAAATATGCTAAAAATCTAGGCATAGATACTGATAATCTTTACATCTCTCAGCCAGATTTTGGTGAACAAGCGCTTGATATTGTTGAGACTCTAGCTAGAAGTGGTGCAGTAGATCTAATCATAGTAGATAGTGTCGCAGCTCTAACACCAAAAAGCGAAATAGAAGGCGATATGGGAGACCAGCATGTAGGACTTCAAGCAAGACTAATGAGTCAAGCCCTAAGAAAACTTACTGGTGTCGTCCATAAAATGGGAACCACAGTTGTCTTTATCAACCAAATTCGTATGAAAATCGGCGCTATGGGATATGGTACTCCAGAGACTACAACAGGTGGCAATGCACTTAAATTCTACGCTTCAGTCCGCTTAGATGTAAGAAAAGTCGCCACATTAAAACAAAGTGAAGAGCCAATTGGAAATAGAGTTAAGGTTAAAGTGGTTAAAAATAAGGTCGCTCCACCATTTAGAGTGACTGAATTTGATATAATGTTTGGCGAAGGAATTAGTAAAGAAGGTGAAATTATAGATTATGGTGTAAAACTTGATATAATCGATAAAAGCGGCGCCTGGTTTAGCTATGAAAGCACAAAACTAGGTCAAGGTAGAGAGAATGCAAAAGCGTTTTTAAAAGAGAATTTAAATATAGCTGATGAGATAACAGCTAAAATCCGTGAAAATATAGGTGATAGCATGATGAGTAGCGGTGATGATGAGAATGAAAGTGAGGAAGAGTAATGCCAGTAATTAAAGATGTAAGAGCAATTGAAGTTTTAGATAGTCGTGGAAATCCAACAATCAAAGCATTTGTAACGCTATGTGATGGTAGTACCGGTTCAGCAATCGTCCCAAGCGGTGCAAGCACAGGTAAAAGAGAGGCTTTAGAACTTAGAGATGGTGGTGATGCATTTGGTGGTAAAGGCGTTTTAAAAGCTATTAAAAATGTAAATTCAATGATAGCTGAAGAGTTATGCGGTAAAGATGCTTTAAATCAAAAAGCAATTGATGATGCGTTAATTGCTCTAGATGGTACTGAAAATTTTAGCAAAATCGGTGCTAACGCAGCTCTTGGTGTATCTATGGCAGTAGCTAGAGCAGCAGCAAATTCACGCAAACTTCCATTATATAGATATCTTGGTGGAGCAAATGCTACTATTTTACCAGTTCCGATGTTTAATATCATAAACGGTGGGGCGCATGCTAATAATAGCGTTGATTTTCAAGAGTTTATGATTATGCCATTTGGTTTTAATAAATTTAGCGATGCGCTTCGTGCTGCAGCTGAAATTTATCAAACACTTAAAAAACTACTAAATGATGCTGGACATAGTACTGCAGTAGGTGATGAGGGTGGATTTGCTCCAAATTTAAAAGATAATGAAGAACCACTTGAACTAATTATGCAAGCTATTATAAAAGCTGGATATAAACCAAACGAGCAGATTAAACTAGCTTTAGATGTTGCTGCTAGCGAACTTTATGATGGTAATGTTTATAAACTTGAAGGTAAAGAATTTACAAGTGAACAAATGGTAGAAAAATACGCCGCATTATGTGAAAAATATCCAATCTTCTCAATCGAAGATGGCCTAAGCGAAGATGACTGGGCTGGCTGGAAAATCCTAACTGATAAACTAGGTAGCAAGGTTCAATTAGTAGGCGATGATCTATTTGTAACAAATGAAAAAATCCTAAAAGAGGGAATTCAAAAAGGTATCGCAAACGCCGTATTAATCAAGCCAAATCAAATAGGCACAGTAAGCCAAACAATGCAAACAGTAAGACTAGCACAAAGAAATGGCTATCGCTGCATTATGAGCCATAGAAGTGGTGAAAGTGAAGATAGTTTTATTGCTGATTTTGCTGTAGCCTTAAATACTGGCGAGATTAAAACTGGCGCAACTAGTAGAAGTGAAAGAAATGCTAAATACAATCGCTTACTAGAAATCGAGTGCGAAACTAGCGAATATCTAGGCGATAAAATTTGAACCCTATCCTAGCTGAGCTAGAGAGTAAAAAATCTAGCTCCATTAGAAAAATTATCGCATATTCACTGCTAATATTTGTTACTATACTATTTGCAGTATATGTAGGAAATGTATTCTTTGGGAGTCGCTCAGCTAGTGTTTTATATGATTTAAAAGAGCAAAAATCTGCCCTAAGTAACGAGGTAAAAAAATACCAAGAGTTAAATTCAGCTCTACAAAAAGAGTATTTCGAGCTAATCGGACTCGATCCAGATAGTTACAAGTGAGTAAAAAATGAAAAAGATTATTTTAATATCAAGCTGCGTTTTAGCACTCGTAGCTAGAGAAAATCCATTTACCCCAGATGATATTAATGTCACTATACTAGATTCAACTAATATTAGTGAAAACCCGCCAAAATTAAATAGAGTTGTAGCTAAATTTCCAAGCGATGCTAGAGAGATTGTCACAGCAACATTTAGTTATAAATCAGTAGATGGTAGCATAAAACAAAAAAGTATTGATATTAATGCTAGTTTTGATTGGCACGATGATATAATTATCTTATCTCAGCCACCAGTAAGTAGCGAGACTACTCCATCTTTAGATGTCTCAGTAACTACCACAAATGAACAGACTAAACAAGCAGTAGCCAAACAAGCTACACCAAAACCACTTAGTGTCCTACCAAAAATAGAACCACCGCTAAAAAGTATAGCATTTATGGATTTTATCAAATTTGATATATTTGCTTCTAAAATTGAAATAATCACAAAAGATCAGATGTTTAGAGACTTTATCATTAATAAACCTGATAAGATAGTTATGGATTTTAAAAGAGGTAGCGAGTTTTCAACTCAAAGTATAAAGGTTCAAAAAGGCCCACTAAAAAAAGCTACAATCGGAGCTCATAAGGATTATTATAGAGTGGTTTTATCCCTAGATGGTAACTATCATTACGCTATCCGACAAAGCGGCAATGGATATACACTAACACTTAGATAATCTAGCCCCTTTGGGGCATTTGAGTATGCGGTAAACTAAATTCAGATCTAATTTGAGATTTAAATTCTTTAATTATAACTTACTCAAAGGAGCGGTATGGGGATTATTAATATAGAAAAATTTCTAGCTAAATATCTAAAAGGCGAAGAGATAGTAATTAAATCTTTAATATCAATCTTACAACATAGCAATGAAAACTACTACCTAATACCAAAAGCTAAATTTCAAAATGCCAATATAATTTACGAAATTGATATTTTACTTATTCACCCAATGCTTGGAATTTATATAATAGAGGTTAAAAACTGGAAATATTTAGACAATATTGATGAGAATAATGCGCCATTTAATCAAGCTAGTAAATACAAAAATATAATCCTTTCTGTGCTTAATGAAAACTTTAATCATACACCAATTAATGTAGAGATGCGTGCGATTTTTTCAAATATCAGCAAAAGTGATGCTAAAGAAAATTTGAAATCTGCAGCTAGTGAGATATTCTTAGCAGTTTCTAGACTATTTTCTAAATCATGAAATACTTCTATTCATCATTTATTTTAACAATCTTAGGTCTAGTAGCAGCATATTTTTTAGATGGATTTACTGCTGTTTATATCTGTATTTTATTAATTATTCTTGAAGTTAGCTTAAGCTTTGATAATGCTGTGGTAAATGCTAGAATTTTACGTCATATGTCTCAAGTATGGCAAAGGCGATTTATCATCTATGGAATTCCTATTGCTGTCTTTGGAATGAGATTTTTATTTCCAATTCTTATTGTATCAATTGCTGCTGATATGGGGATGCTACAGACGCTAAATTTAGCACTAAATAATCCAGATGAGTATCATCACGCTCTACATAGTAATAAAAATCAAATTTATATCTTTGGTGGCGGATTTTTACTAATGGTATTTTTATCATTCTTTTTTGAAGAAAAAGAGACAAAATGGATTAGACTTTTAGAGGATAATCATTTAATTAAAACCCTTTCAAAATCTCAAAATATAACTCTTTTTATTGCTATTTTAGCTGGAATAATCCTAATTATGCTAACCCAAAATTCTACCTATGCCATCGCATATTTTAGTGCTATAGTGCTGCATTTAGGGCTAGGGATGTTTGATGAGATATTTAGTACAAGTGGAATTAAAAGCGGGATAATGGGTTTTTTATATCTTGAAATTTTAGATGCTAGCTTTAGCTTTGATGGGGTTATTGGAGCTTTTGCAATGAGTCAAGATATTTTTATTATTATGATTGGGCTTGGTATTGGAGCTATGTTTGTAAGAAGTCTTACTATCTATATGGTTCGCAAAAAGATACTTGAGAGTTTTATCTATCTTGAACATGGCGCTCACTATGCGATTTTAGCTCTAGCAGTGATAATGTTTATTAAAATTTTTTACGAAGTTAGTGAGATTATAACTGGCACAGCTAGTATGCTATTTATCGCCTTAGCACTTATTCACTCAGTGTTAAAAAGGAGAAATATTGACTAAAATTTGTGGTGTTGATGAAGCTGGTAGAGGCGCTTTAGCTGGTGAGCTAGTTGTATGTGGATGTGCTTTTAATAGCGATTTAAGTAAGTTAAATTTAACCGATTCTAAAAAGCTAACCCCTAAAAAAAGAGAACAAATATATACAAGCTTAATCCAACAATGTGAATTTGTAACCATATATTTTAACAATAAAATTATAGATGAAATCGGGCTTAGCAATTGTCTAAGACGAGCTTTAAGGGTGATTAAATTTCACTTTAGAGAACATCAAATCATCTATGATGGAAACTGTAATTATGGTATTGATGGGATTGAGACAATTATTAAAGCTGATGCTAAAATTCCACAAGTTAGCGCTGCTAGTATAATTGCTAAAGTTAGTAGAGATTTGCAAATGTGCCGTTTTGATAGCTTTTATCCATACTTTGGCTACGCAAAACATAAAGGCTATGGAGTTAAAGCTCATATAGAAGCACTACAAAAATATGGCCCAAATGAATTAACTAGACAAAGTTTTAAACCAAAAGCACTTGAGGCTTCGCTATTTGGGGATGAAATTTGAATATCTTAGAAAATTTATATCAAAACCCGCCAAAATCAAGAGAGTTTTTAGAGCGAAAAATACGCATAGAAGGCTCTAAAATTCTACTAAAAGGAGCCAATGGAAGTGGTAAAAGCTCATTAATTTTAAATCATTTAAGTAAATTTGATAATTTTTTATATATAGACTTAGATGATATAAGAAGTTTTGGTATAGAACTTAATAACTTAAATGAGTTTATCAAGGCCAAAAATATCAAAGCCTTAGCAATTGAGAATCTAAAATCCAAAATAGAACTACCTATTTGTGATAATATTATCATCTCTACTGATCTAAATTCTTTGCATATAGATGGATTAAATCAACTTGAAATACTCGGGCTGGATTATGAAGAGTTTATACTATTTTATCGTAAAAATTATGAAGCTAGAACGCTTTTTAGCCACTTTTTGATTCGTGGGAATTTGGCTTTTAGTCCATTTTTAAGCGAATTTGAAACTACGGCATTTTTGCAAAAGCATATAAAAGCATCAAAAGGAGATCTAAATAGTAAGATATTAGCAAATATCGCAAATTTTATACATCAACCGTTAAATTCATTTAAGATTTACAAAACTCTAAAAACTCATATGAAACTTAGCAAAGACAAACTTTATCAAAATATAACCGATTTAGAAGATCAAAATCTTATAAAAACTATTTCAAATATCAACGATAATATCGCTTTAAAACGGGTATATTTTAGCAATTTTGCTCTAAAATCAGCTCTAAGTCTACACAAAGATCCCAAAGCAACGATAGCAAATATGGTATTTTGCGAACTTTTAAAGCTAAAAAAAGAGATAAAGTATAGCAATCAAATTGATTTTATCATTCCTGATATGAGTTATGGGATTTTGATTTTGCCATTTTTGCCATCTGAACTTGCAATATTAAAAGCTAAAAAACTAAGCAATCACTGTAATGATCTAGGTTTAAAAAAAGTAGATATAATCTCAAATTCACAAAGTCAAATAGCTAAATTTGAAAAAATCACATATAATGTAATGCCATTTTGGCAGTGGGCTGTAGGGCTTAATTAGTTTCACACTTAATGTAATGTTTGGTACTTTAGAAAAAGAAACAATAAAAATCACAGCAGAAAAAACAAAAATAGAAAATAAACTAAAAGATAAAATCAAAAAGAGCCATTTTATTTAGATATATCATTTGCAATATAATATAAACTAATTAACTATGTGAATAAATTTTAACTTCATTTAAAAAAAACTCATAAACTTGTTGTTGAAAATGTGCATCTATCTCATCACTATTAACCATCAAACGACGCAAATGCGCAAAATCAATCTTTTTGACATATCTTTTTATCATTTTTAATTCATAATCTATATCTTTTAGTAATATATCTAAATTCAATTTAGAGCCTTGAGTGGCCTTTTCTACATACTCTTTAACCGTTTGGACTAGGATGTGGATTCGCTTTTTATCATCACCATATATATCTTTTGCTATCTCTTCAACCTCTTGATAATCACTATCTAAAATACTATTTTTAGCAATTAACATAGCGGTAAAAATCTTGGCTCTAAACTCTAGTGATCGATAATGCGGAACAAAAAGCTCACGAAAAATAGATAAAAAATGTAATTTATAACTCATCATAATCCTATTTTAAGTAAAATATAGATATAATTTCATCCGCCTTTCCTTAGACCTGTGCAATGCTTTTAAAAAGCACCGCTTCAGGATGGGAACATAGCAGAGCACTTTTTATAGGTGTGTGCCGCAGTCATCTGGGGAGAGGTTTTCTATATCTAAATCTTTCATAAAATCTCTACAAATTTTATCAAAATCCACCCCTTCAATTTTTGGGCTTTTTTTGAATTTAGCTCTTATATTTTGAAATCCTCTTACTAAATCCTTGCTTTTAACACCATAGCTTATAGAGAGTCCAGCCTCGACAAAAGCAGCTAATCTATCGCAATATTTCAAAGCCTTGCCATCAATGCTGTTATACTCATCATCATTGACATTACTCATACTTCCGTGATATGGTTGTGGAGTTGTGCGACAAATTCTATTTTCAAATTCATCTTTTTTAAAGACCCCATCATCACTTCTAACGCCCAAAATATAGCTAAATTCATCTCTAAAACTTTGTGGGACATATGGAAGAATCTTATCTTCGATTAATCTCATCTCATAATCGCTAATTATCTCATTTAGCCCATCAATACCATATTTAACAGGGCTTATAATATCACGAGTTAGGCTCTCAGGTAGATCATGAAACAAAGCGCAATAAAAGTTATTTTCTAATCTTTTTGAATTTGCTCCAACTTTGATTGAATAAAAATAGCCAAATATCGCTACAACTAACATATGACCTAAAACTGCTGTTTCTGGAATGCGGTTCGTCTGAGCCCAACGCTTTTGAAATCTTAATCTTCCACTTAGATCGACTATGCGAGCTAATTTTTGGTTCATAGCGATCTTTCTAACACCGATTAATTCATAATAATCTTCTAGCTCTTCATCTACTTTTTGCTTTAATTCATCAATATCATTTAAAAATTTACTAGTTTGATATACAATGCTAAATTCCCACTTAGTAGCTATATAACTAGCAGCTTTTAAAATTAATCTCTCTTTTTTGTGGTCTTTATCTTCTAAATAACTCTTAAATCTATCTAAAAATTTACCATTTTCGATATCTTCTATTAATGGTTCTAAATTTGTCAAAACCCAGTTATTTATCTCACTAGCTTTGGTTTTTTGGATATGGTGAAAGACATCTGGGCGAATATCAGTTACCACAACTCTACTTAAAAACTCAAAAACCCCACCTTCTATTATATAACGCATATCTACATCATTTTCAAGCTTTGCGATGAAATATGCTATTATAAATTTATGAGCTTGTTTGTCTAGCTCTGATAGCTCAACCATCTTAGGATAGTCATTCCACCTTGATATATTGGCTGCTTTGAAAATATGTTCAATAAGTTTTGGATTTATCATTAATTAAATTTCCTAGTATTTTCAAATACAATAGAGCTTGTATCGTATTTTTGCTCTTTTATCATATTACTATCAACTTCTATAATCGTATGGACATTGCCCCTTGGATTAAAATCACCAACAACTCTTAGATATTTTGGTTTTAGTTTATTATCTAGAGTATCGTAAATTTCATTTATACTAGATTCATGACTTATATGGCGATTTAAAAAGCTATTTATATATAATTTTAGAGCCTTTAACTCTACTACAAATTTATCAGGAACATAGGTTAGATAAATTGTAGCAAAATCCGGATAGCCACTCCTTGGACAAAAGCAAGCAAACTCTGGTAGAGTGATTTTGATCGCATAATCTTTATTAGCACTATTTGGCCATATCTCAAAATCCTTATCTATATCAAATTCAGCTATTATTTTTTCGCCATATTTTAAATTTTCCATATCTATCCTTAAACATCTAGATGCTTAACATCTTTAGCGTGAGCTTGGATATACTCTCTCCTTGGCTCAACCTCATCACCCATAAATAGCTCAAATATATCACTAGCGCTTTGCATATCTTTGACATCTATCTTTAATAAACGGCGATTTTCTGGATTCATGGTAGTTTCCCATAATTGATCTGGATTCATCTCACCTAGACCTTTATAACGCTGGATATAAGCACCTTTTTTAGCATTTTTTTCTATATTTTCTAATACTTCTAATGGATCGCCATTAAGGTCAATATCACGCTCTCTCATCTTAGAATATATATGGACAGCCTCAATATATAAAGGATTAACAAATAAAGTATCATTGATAATCAACTCTTCAAGGCCATTTGGAGTTTGGACATAAATTCTAATCTCATCTTCATTGACATATGAATTTAAGATATTATAATTTTGAGTTTCAAGCTCTGTTTTTATAATCTCAAATAACTCTTTAAAATCTCTGCTGATGATATCTGGATTTTCTATCATATATCTAATCGCACTTAATAGATTAAAACGCTTTTTAAGCTCATTTAAAACACTTCTATAAGCGCTAATTAACTTTAAATAATCGATCAAATCATTATTGCCAATACCTTCAAAATCTTCATTTTCAATTCCTGTTTCTATTAAGAATTCATTTAGGGCTTTTTCATCTTTTAGATAAATTTCTTTTTTGCCTTTTTTGTATCTATAAAGTGGTGGCTGGGCTAAATAGACATTTCCATTTTCTATAATTGGCGTAAGAAATCTAAAGAAAAATGTAAGAAGTAGAGTCTGGATATGGCTTCCATCGACATCAGCATCTGTCATAATAATGATTTTATGATATCTTAATTTACTAGCATCAAACTCATCCCCAATACCACAACCAAATGCGGTTATCATATTTTTTATCTCTTCAGATTTTAAAATTTTATCAAGTCTGCTCTTTTCTACATTTAAAATTTTACCACGAAGTGGCAAAATAGCTTGAAATACTCTATCTCTACCTTGCTTTGCTGAACCACCAGCAGAATCACCCTCAACAAGATAAATTTCACTCTCGCTTGGGTCTTTGCTTTGGCAATCGGCTAATTTACCAGGCAATGTCCCAACGCTATTTAAATTATCTTTTTTGCGTGTTAAATCTCTAGCTTTTTTGGCTGCTTCTCTACCACGAGCTGCTAAAAGAGCTTTATTCATGATAGCTTTTGCTTCGTTTGGGTTTTCTTCAAAATATTTACAAAGCACTTCAAAAGTTATCTTTTGAACTATTGGTTTGACATAGCTTGAGCCGAGTTTGCCTTTGGTTTGACCCTCAAATTGTGGTTCTGGGACTTTGACACTTACAACAGCTATAAGGCCCTCTCTTATATCATCTCCAGTGATTTTGGTATCTTTTTCACGAGCATTAGCGTTTGCTGTTATATAATTTGTAATAGCTCTAGTAAGCCCTGCTCTAAATCCAGCTTCGTGAGTCCCACCATCAGGGGTTTTGATATTATTTACAAAGCTTAGTAAATTTTCACTATATGTCTCATTATAAAGTAGAGCAAAATCGACTATAACATCTTCTTCGCCACCGCTAAAGCTTACAGCTTTGCTTACTGGGTTGCTTTTATTCATATCAGTTACAAAGCTCTCAAGCCCACCTTCAAAGTGATAACTCTCTTTAAATCCATCTCTTTGGTCTTTGAAATTTATAGTGATTTTAGGATTTAAATAGGCTAACTCTTTAAATCTTTTGGTTAAAATTTCTCTATCAAATTTAGTTATTTCAAAGATAGTATCATCAGGCCAAAACTCTATGCTAGTTCCAGTTTTGTTAGTAGTTTTGATAACTTCTAAATCACTTTGTGGTATGCCTTTGGCAAATTCTTGGCGATGAAGTTTTCCATCTCTTTTTATATTCAAAACCAATTTTTTAGATAATGCATTGACAACAGAAACACCAACCCCATGAAGTCCACCTGATACTTTATATGTATCTTTATCGAATTTACCACCCGCATGAAGCACAGTTAAAACTACAGTCGCAGCTGAAATATTCTCAGTTGGATGGATATCTACTGGAATTCCCCTACCATTATCTGTGATTATAGCTGAGCCTTCATTTGTAAGTTCGATATCGATAGTATCACAATATCCTGCCATTGACTCATCTATGGAGTTATCTACTACTTCATAGATCATATGGTGAAGGCCATTTATGTTTGTATCGCCTATATACATTCCAGGGCGTGTCCTTACAGCTTCAAGACCTTTTAAAACCTTGATACTTCCAGCGGCGTATTTTTTTTGTTCTAAATTTTCCATTTTAATCCTTAAATATTTATAGGCATTATAACTGTTTTTAACTCTTCAGAGCTAAGCACAAATGGAAGTCCTATATCATTATATGATAAGGTAAATTCACTATCTTCAATGCTTGATAAGAAATCAAGAATAAATCTATTTTTCACACCTAATATAATGTTGTCTTCTATATCAAAATTTTGCTCAATTACTGTTTTTGCTTCGCTATTATCGTTATTTATACTCTCAAATGTTATGTTTTCTTTATTTATTGTGATTTTTATAATTTCAGATAGCATTGAGATTGTTTTGATACCTTCTATCATCTTTTCACGATTTAAATTTATATTGATTTTACTCTCTTTTGGGATTACTCTTTCATAGTCTGGATAGCGACCATTTATCAGTTTTGTGAAAAATTCAAAATTTTGACTAATTGCTATAAATATATTTTCATCATAGTAAATTTCTATATTTTCATAGAATATTTTTTGGATTTCTACTATAGCTTTTTTAGGGATTATTATGCTAAATGGTTCGCTCTGTGAGTCTATATCAAGGGTATAAACGCTAAGTCTTTTAGTGTCAGTGCCAACTAAATTTATACTATTATTTTTTATATCGATTAAAGCACCTGTTAATTCTATTTTTGAATTTGTATTTTCTATTGAATTTGTGATTTTTTTAAGGCTTTTGCTTAGGTTAGCTGCGTTTATATTAAATCTTTTTTTATTTTCTATTGTTGGGAAATCTGGGAAATCATCGGCTTTTTGCATAGGTAAGCGATATTTTGAGTTATTTTGTTTTATATATAGGTGGTTTTGGATTGTTTCTAAGATAACTTCACCATCTTTAAGGCTTTTTATGATATCAAGGAGTTTTTTACCATTTGCTGTGGCTATTCCATCTTCAATTATATTTACATTTGAGGCTTTATAACTTAGACCAATTTCATTATCTGTAGCTTTAATTGTTAGAATTGAATCTTTTGCATTTATGAATATGTGAGATGTTATTGAACTAAGATCTTTTTTATCAAGATAAGGGTTTGTATTTATGATAATTGATTCTAAAATATTCTTTTTGATTAAAACTTTCATTTTTTGCCTTTATTTTTTAAATTTATTTTTTCTTTTTAGTTGGTTTGTTGATTTTGTGAATAACTACACAAAACACCGCAAAATCGGGTAAATTTTATTGAAAAACTTTGAAGGGAATTTTCACACATATTCACTATTCCTTTGATAATATTTTATTTTTTAATTCTTCTAATCTAGCTTTAAAATAGCTATCGTTTTCCATTAGATTATTAATTTTTTTAATATTGTGACTAACTGCGCTATGATCTTTTAATCCAAAGTGTGATGCAAGCTGAGGCATAGAGTTTGGAGTGAGAGTTTTGGCTAGATATATACAAATTCTACGAGCTTCTACGATATTTTTAGTACGATTTTTACTTTTTATGTCACTTGGTTTAATATTCATTTCATGTGCTACATCTTTTATTATATTTTCTAGACTTATAGCTTCTTTTTTCTCTTTTATCTGATCTTTTATGACATTTTTGGCAAATTCAAGTGTGATATCTTGACGCATAATATTTGCAAAAGCGTTAATATTTATAATTGCGCTTTCAATTTCTCTAATATTATCACCCATATTTGATGCGATATATTCGATTATATCATCACTTAGTTCTATTTTATCAAATTCACATTTTGTTTTAATAATTCTGATTTTAGTATCAAGTTCAGGCGGCGTAATATCAGCCATTAATCCCCATTCAAATCGACTTTTTAGACGCTCTTCAAAATCTTTTAACATTTTTGGAGGTTTGTCTGAGGTCATTACTATTTGACCTTTTTTAGCGTGAATTTCATTAAAGGTGTGAAAAAATTCTTCTTGTGTTTTTTCTGATTTGTGAAAAAACTGCACATCATCAATCAGTAAAACATCGCAATTACGATATTTTTCTTTAAATTTATTCATAGTTCGGTTTTCTAGATTTCGTATAAAATCACTAGTGAATTGCTCACTTGTAATACAAATAACCGTTTTGCCATGTTCTAAGCACTCATTACCAATTGATTGTAAAAGATGTGTTTTACCAAGACCAGTTGAACCATAGATAAATAGCGGATTATATGCTTTTCCTGGATTGCTTGCAACTTGTTTTGAACTAATAAATGCAAATTGATTAGAATCGCCAACAACGAAGTTATCAAATGTATAGCTAGGATTTAATAGTGAACTTTGACTTCTAATTTCTTTTACATTTACATCTTTTGATTTTATACTTAAATTTGCCTTTTGGGTTGTGATTAAAACCTCAGGCTTTATACCTGTGTGAACTTCGTAGATATTAGCTAGTTTATTAGCATATTTTGTTTGGATAAATTTGGCTATAAGCTCATTAGGAGCGATAAAAATAACTCTTTGAGAATTTGAACCTTTTTCGCTAAATTTAATCCGTGAAATGTAATTATCCATCTCGCTTTTGGAGATCTCTTGACCCAAAATTTCAAGCGCTTTTGTGCCTAGCAATATTTTCCCTTTAAATTTATTAGCTAATATTCTACTAAAAATTTAATTAAAAATGACTTATTATGATATTATTATAAATTAAATTCACTAAAGATGTGAATAATGTGAATAACTTAAAAGGATATATGTGAAAATCTTAGGAATAGACCCTGGTACTCGCAATTGCGGCTATGCGATAATTCAGAAATTTGGCAATAGAAAATCACTGGTTGAGGCTGGACTTATTAAAATAAAACAAGACGATTTACAATTTCAAATTACTCAGCTTTGTGAAGGTTTAGATCTAATATTTAAAGCACATAAAATTGATGCAGTAGCAATCGAAGATATATTTTTTGCTTATAATCCAAAAACAGTTTTAAAGCTTGCACAATTTCGTGGAGCTTTAATGCTTAAAATTTTGCAAATTCATGGTGAATTTAGTGAATATACTCCGCTTCAAATCAAAAAAGCTGTAACAGGCAAAGGAAAAGCGACAAAAGAACAGGTTTCATTTATGGTAAAAAAGATGCTAGGAATAACTAAAGAGATAAAGCCACTTGATATTACAGACGCAATAGCAATAGCTTTAACTCATAGTTTTAATATAAAATCTTAGTAATTATAGCGTTTTATATCGGCTTGAAGTGGATCAATAGCTTTACTTTTAGTTATAAGTTTATGCCCAGCCCAAATAAGCAAAAATAGCCACAATCCAATATAGCTAGTAAGAAGTGTGACAAAATCTCTACCTTGTATTAAGGCTTCATAATTTTGCCCAATTATTACAATTATACACATTATAAGTGCTAAAATTGGTTCAAGTTTGAGCAAATTTGGATCTGTAAAAGGTAAAAGCGTACTAATGATAAAAATAACAAATATATAAAATAGCAAAATTCTCCAAAATATTGCATTTATAGCTTTTGGAATACTTCTGTTTGGATCTTTAGCCTCTCCAGCAGCAACTGTAACAGCCCAGTTAAACCAGTAATTCCATCTAATAGCAAATTCAAAAGATGAACTAATAAATCTACTTCCATACTCATGAAAACTTCCAGCTACAGGCATATATGTAGCTAATTCTCCTAGACTTTGCATTAATAAATAGACCATAAAGCCTATTAACGCATAAGCTAAAAGTGCTCCACCAGGTTCAGCTGTAGCAATAGTATTGCCACTAGCAACAAAAAGTCCTGTTCCAATAGCACCGCCAATTGCAATCATATTTAAATAGCGTGAGTGCATTGCTCGTTTTAATGTATTTTGATTTGATAAGATAATTCTTATTAAATAGAATTAAAAAGATTCATAGCTAGAATAGATCTTAGCTATGAATTAAATTTATTGACAACCCTCGCACTCTATGCTACGATCAACTGGTTTATTATCCAAGTGGCTTGAGTCTGGGCTTTCGCTTCTTAGATAGTATGTGGATTTCACGCCTAAGTTCCAAGCAAGCATATATATATCGCTAAGATATTTTCCACTAGCTTTATCTAAACTCATAAATATATTTAGACTTTGACCTTGATCTATCCATTTTTGGCGGATTGCTCCTGCTTTGATAAGGACTCTTTGGTCTAGCTCATAAGCTGGAGTGTAGTATTGCCAAGTTTCAGGGCTCAAATTTGGGACTACGCAAGGGGTCATACCGCTTAGATTTTGCTCAAACCATTTTCGTTTATATACTGGCTCGATTGTTTGAGTTGTCCCTACTAATATGCTTATACTAGAAGTTGGTGCTATGGCCATTAAATAGCCATTTCTTATACCATCTTTTTTGACTTTTTCTCTTAATTTAGCCCAATCACAACTACCTTCATCAAATAGACTTCCACCACGATTGACAAGGGCTTTGGCGTTTGGATTTGCTAGGTCTATTGGGAAGATTCCCTTACTCCAGTTTGAGCCAGGAAAATCTGGATAAACGCCCTTTTCTACGGCTAAATTTGATGAAGCGTAAATGGCATTGTAGCTGATATTTTCCATTATTTCATCTATTTTTTCAAGGTGTTCGTAACCACCCCATTTTATCTGCTTTGTAGCTAGCATTTCAGCCTCTCCCATAACGCCTAAGCCTATTGAGCGACTAGCTAAATTTGTGTGTTTAACCTTAGCATGTGGGTAGAAATTTAGATCTATAACATTATCTAGCATTCTAATGGCTATTGGTGTAACTCTTGCTATATCTTCAGGGGTATTAATTTTGCTTAAATTTATACTTGCTAAGTTACAAACGGCGGTTTTGCCCTCTTTTAAGCCTTTTTCTACTATAAATATATCTTTGTTGTTTAATCTATCTAAAGCGGTAATTTTTTTAGCCTTTTTAGTGTATCCGCCATCAACTGTTACTTCTAGATTTTCATCAAATAGATCATAGCTACCATCTGTGTAGATTACCTTAGTTTGATAGTAATTTGGCTCAGTATTTTGGAAGATTTCAGTGCATAAGTTTGAGCTTCTAATTATGCCTTTGTGTGAATTTGGATTTAGCTTATTTGCGCTATCTTTAAAGCATAAAAACGGCATACCACTTTCAAAATAGCTTGTAAGAATTTTCTTCCATAACTCTTTGGCTTGGATTACGCTTTTAGCGATATTAGGGTTAGTTTCATACTCTATATATTTTTTATTAAATTCATCTCCATATAGATCACAAAGATCAGGCGTATCAGCTGGATCAAATAGCGTCCATCTCTCATTATTCTCCACTCTTTTCATAAAAAGATCATTTATCCATAAAGCCGGAAATAATTCATGAGCTCTGCGACGCTCTTCGCCAGAGTTTTTACGAAGATCCAAAAAGTCGCTTACATCCATATGCCAAGGCTCGATATAAACTGCTATTGCACCCTTTCTAGTCCCTAGCTGATCGACTGCAACTGCGATATCATTTGTAACTTTTAAAAATGGTATTATCCCGCCAGCTGCGTTTTTATGCCCATCAATGCTACCGCCCATAGCACGCACTTTACACCAATCCCAGCCGATACCACCACCAAATTTAGAGAGCAAAGCCATCTCTTTATAGCTATCAAAAATTCCTTCGATATTATCAGGAGTACTCCCAACATAGCAGCTTGATAGTTGGTGCCTTGTGGTTCTAGCATTGCTTAAGGTTGGGGTTGCTAGCATTACTTCAAATTTGCTTATGATATCGTAAAATTTTTTCGCCCAACCTTGAGAATCTAGCTCATTTTGAGCCAAAAACATAGCGATCGCCATAAACATCTGTTGTGGTAGCTCTATAGGTTTGCCATTTTTGTCTTTTATAAGATATCTATCATATAGAGTTTTAATCCCAAGATATGTAAATTGCATATCTCGCTCTGGTTTTATATAGTTGTTTAGATCATCAAGATCATATTTTTCTTTTAAACCAAGCAAGATTCTGCCCTCTTTTTCGCCTTTGATTAGATAATCTTCAAGGCTATTATATCCGCTAAATCCAGTTGCTTTGTGATACAAATCATACAAAAATAGCCTAGCTGCGACAAAGGTCCAATTAGGGCGATCAATATCTATCTTATCAACTGCGGTTTTGATGAGAGTTTGTTGGATCTCTTCAGTTGTGATATTATCACGAAATTGAATTTTTGCATCAACTTCAAGCTCGCTTAAGCTGACATTATCTAGTCCGGCTACGGCTTCGCTTGTGTATTTTTTGATTTTAGATATATCTAGCTCTTCAGTTCTGCCATTTCTTTTTATAACTTTCATATTATTTTTTTGTGCCTTTATATTAAATTTCAAATACTCTTTTAAATATTCTATCTACATTTTTTGTATAGTAAGTGTAGTCAAAACACTCTTTTATCGCATTTTCATTGAGCTTTTGTCTAAGTTCATTATCATTTAGTAAATTTTGTAAAAATAGACTCTCGCCATTTTCATTAAGAGCTTTTTTGCCCTCTTGTAGGTCAGCCCAAACTTTCATAGCATTTCTTTGGACGATTTTGTATGCGTCTTCTCTACTTACACCTTGTTTTGGTAGCTCTAAAAGGACTCTTTGAGAAAAGACTAATCCACCGGTTAAATTTAAATTTTTCATCATATTTTCTGGATATACGACTAAATTTGCTAGTAGGCCATTTAATCTATTTAGCATAAAATCACTCGTGATAAAGGCATCAGGCAAGATAAATCTCTCTACACTTGAGTGGCTGATATCTCTTTCATGCCAAAGGGCGACATTTTCCATAGCTGGGATAGCGTAGCTACGAATCATTCTACAAAGACCGGTTACATTTTCGCTTAAAACTGGATTTCTCTTGTGTGGCATAGCGCTTGAGCCTTTTTGCCCTGGGCTAAAATACTCCTCAGCTTCATAAACTTCCGTCCTTTGATAGTGTCTTATGGCTACTGCTATCTTCTCACAACTACTAGCTAGTATGGCTAGAGCCGATATTACTTGAGCGTAGCGATCTCTTTGGATTACTTGATTACTTGCTGGGGCTGGATTTAGGCCTAAGTTTTGGCATACTAGCTCTTCTAATTCAAGTGGAGAGTGAGCGAAATTACCCATCGCACCGCTTATCATACCAGTGCTAATAACGCTTTTAGCGTGGTTTAATAGCTCATAGGCTCTTTTGATCTCATCATGCCAAATAGCAAGAACTAAACCAAATGTTATAGGCTCTCCGTGAATTCCGTGGCTTCTGCCGACCATTAGAGTGTTTTTATGCTCGTAAGCTCTTTTTTTGATAGTGTCCATTAAAATTTTAACATCATCTAAGATTAACTCCATACTATCTTTTATCTGCAAAGCCACAGCTGTATCGATACAATCACTACTTGTCATACCAAAATGGACAAATCTACTCTCTTCGCCTAAGCTCTCGCTAACACTTGTTAAAAATGCTATAACATCATGTTTTGTAGTTTTTTCTATTTCATCTATGCGAGCAATATCAAATTTAGCATTTTCGCAGATTTTTTGACAATCACTATCTGGAATAAATCCTAGCTTATTCCACGCTTTGACTGCTGCTATTTCAACCTTTAGCCATGCATCATATTTAGCTTGCATACTCCACTTATCACTCATAACTTTTCTAGCGTATCTCTCTACCATTTCAGAACCTTTTTTGCTGATTTTTTATATAATAGTTAGTCTAATATTATATAAAAAATGTTCTAAAAATTAGGTTAATAAATGGCATATGTTAAGATGAAAATTGGTGAATTTATCGGGCAAAAAACTTATCAAATTTTGTTATCACGTGGCTATACAATGAGCCAAGCTCAAAAGCTTTGTGATAAGGGTAGATTAATTGATAAAAATGGTGTGACATTAGATAAAAATAGTACTGTAAATGGTGAATTATTTTTTATAGATTATGAGTGCAAGCCAGTTGGATTAGAGCCAATTTTTGAATCTGATGAATTTGGAGTTTTTGATAAACCAAGTGGAGTTTTGACCCATCCAAATGGTAGGAATTGTAACTATAGCCTATGTGATGAGATTTGGAGCCTATGGGGAAAAAATGCATCTGTAGCACATAGATTAGATAAAGAGACAAGTGGAGTTATTGTAGTTGGCAAAAGTATAGAAACTACTAAAAAACTTAAGGCGATGTTTGAGAGTAGATGTATTTTTAAAAGCTATTTAGCATTGGTGAGTGGTAAAGTTCAGGAGAGTAAATTTAAGAGATTCATAGCAGCAAATTATATGGATTTTGTAGATAAATTTAGTTTTATTAACGATGAGAATTGGCTTGTGATAGATAGAGCGATGGATATTACAAGAGATTATGATGATATTAAAATTCGAATGCAAATTTGTGATAATGGCAAGCGTGCTATAACACTATTTAGGCCGATTGAATTTGACGAGAAAATAAATGCAACTTTAGTTGAATGTATTCCATTAACTGGACGCCAGCATCAGCTTAGGCTTCACTTGTTTTATGTGAAACATAAAATTTTAGGTGATCCAATTTATGGGCTTGAACGACGTGATATAGAGAGAATTTTAGATGGCAAAATGAGCAAAAACGAGCGTACCCAAAAGAGTGGAGCTAATAGACTTATGCTTCACTCAAATCGGCTCAAATTTAACTATAATGGAACTGAATTTGATATCAGTTCCAAGATGAAATTTGGATTAAGTCCATTTGCGCAAATGGATTAAAAACCTGGGTCAAATGGCAAATTTTGTCTATAGAAATCATCAGTACCTAGACTTCTCATTTGAGCATCTCTTTTGCGATTTCTATTTTCTCTTTCTAGTTCATCAACTCTATCAGATAATCCTTGGTATTCATAACTAGATGAACCATAGGATAAATCATATGCATTAGCAAAGATAGCACTTGCAACTAGGGCGATGAATAGGATAAATTTTTTCATAATTACTCCTTTTTTTGGTCTAAAAAGAGTATTCTACCCCCCCCCTAACTTAAAATATGATTAAAATTACTATAAAAAATAGTTAAATTTTTAAAGATGAGTTAGGGATAGATCAATTAGTATTAAAATTTATTTATCAGATTTTATCACATATATCATTCCGATTAAGCTAATAGCAACGACAATGACAATAAAAACAAGTTGAATTATATCAAGCAATGGCACTATTTTCCCCTTTACTTCGCTCTTTCAATTGACCGCATGCAGCACTTATATCAAGCCCCTTGCTTTGACGAATTGTGCATGTAACGCCACGAGATTGAAGGTAATCTCTGAATTTTTCTACATTTTCTTGCGATGGTCTTTGATATGGGCTACCTTCATGTGGATTGAAAAGGATTAAATTCACCTTTGCTTTAATCCCGTGAAGTAGCTTTACAAGGGCTTTTGCGTCGCTAAGGTTGTCATTTATCTTATCCATTATTAGGTATTCGAACATAACTCTTTTTCTCATATCTATAGGGAATTGACGCACAGCATCCATCACACTAGCGATATTATAAGCCTTATTTACTGGCATCAATTTCTCTCTTAATTCATCTGTAACAGCGTGTAAAGATATAGCCAAAAGCACGCCCAAATCCATTTCGCCAAGCTTTTTAATCTGTGTAGCTAACCCACTTGTGCTAATAGTTTGGCGTCTTGCTCCTATAGCTAGACCATCATTATCTTTTAAAATATTTATAGTTTTTGATACATTATTTAGATTATCAAGAGGCTCTCCCATACCCATATATACGATATTTACTCTTCTTTCATATGGTATTTTATTTTCTCTTTTTATCCATAGAATTTGTCCTACGATCTCACCAGCGCTTAGATTACGGATGAATCCACCTTTAGCCGTTAGACAAAAGCTACATCCCATCTTACAACCCACTTGAGAGCTGACACAGATAGTGTATCTAGCGTGTTTTTCTACTTTGCCATTTTGATCCAAAATTTCATCTTTCATAGGCAAAAGAACGCTTTCAATTGTTTTGCCATCTTTAAGTTTAAAAAGATATTTTATACTTCCATCGCTACTAATCTCATTTTTGATCATCTCTAGTGGTTCGATATAAAATTCATTTTTTAATCTTTCTCTAATATCTTTTGGTAGATTGCTCATCTCATCAAATGATCTTGCATTTTTTTTATATATCCACTCGTAAATTTGCTTTGTTCTAAATTTTGGCTGGATAAATTCAGACAGCTCCGCCTGAGTATAATCAAGCAAATTTTTCATATAATTCCTTTTGATTTTAGATATTTTGTAATTATTTCTTTGGCTTGTGGATAATTTTTAATAAAATCATCATGTGCATTTTCATTGCAGTAGTTTGTGGAGCATAGAATGCATTCAAAATCTATTTTGAATAAATTTGCTACACATCGTATACTGTAAGCTTCCATATTTTCAGCTGTGAAACCTAAATTTTTAAATTTTTTTGAAATTTCAGCTGAATTTGTAATGAAGTTTGATGAATTTATTAAAATTGTTTTTTGTGAAACATTAGGCAAATTTATCTTGATAGGAGTGTAGCTAAGCCCTATAATTCCACTAATTTCATAGTTAAATGCTAAAGAACTTTGGTAAATTTTAAGCAAATTTTCATTGCCATAAATTCCGCAACTTCCAATAAATATAATCTTTTTTGGTAGTTGTTTTAAATTAAGTAAAATTTTAGTTAAATTTATTACTGGTTCAACCATTCCAATTCCAATTGCTGTAGCAAATTGAAAACTCTCTATTTCTCCGGCACAAACTATCAAAGTATTGCTATTAAGCTTATTTTGACTCAAATTCTAACCCCAATTCCATTATCTTTTAAAAATTCTTTTAATTTCATAATTTCAATCTCTTTATAATGAAATATGCTAGCTGCAAGCGCTGCATCAGCTCCATTTTGAAAAGCTTGCAAGATGTGCTGCATTGTGCCTGCTCCTCCACTAGCAATGACTGGAATTTGGATTGAGTTTGATATGGCCGATGTTATATTTAAGTCATATCCAGCCTTGGTTCCATCGCTATCCATAGAGGTTAAAAGTATCTCTCCGGCACCTAAATCATAGACTCTTTTAGCCCATTGTATCGCATCTAGTCCGGTATCTTTTCGTCCTCCATGAACAAATACATTATAACTACCATTGCTATTTTTTTTGACATCTATAGCAACTACAATGCATTGAGAACCAAATTTATTAGCAGCTTCATAAATTAAATTTGGATTATCAACAGCTGATGAATTTAGGCTGACCTTATCACAGCCAACATTTAATAGCCTTGATATATCATCTATTTTACGAATTCCACCACCTACAGTAAGAGGGATAAATAGTTGTTTTGCGACCTCTTTTACTACATGTACTATGGTATCTCTTCCATCGCTACTAGCCGTAATGTCTAAAAAACACAGTTCATCAGCACCTTCATCATTATATCTTTTGGCTACTTCGATTGGGTCACCAGCATCTTTTAACCCTACAAAATTAACACCTTTGACAACTCTTCCATTATTTACATCTAAGCAAGGTATGATTCTTTTAGCGAAATTTTCCATTTTTAAAACTTTTTATTTTTATTTTACTATAAATTCAGTCAAATTTAGCTAAAATAGCTACCTATGATACGTGCAAAAAAGAAATTTGGTCAGAATTTTTTAACCGATGAGAGCATAAAGCGTCAAATCATCCAAGCGATTCCCAATGATTTAGAAAGGATCGTAGAGATTGGGCCTGGCTTAGGTGATTTAACACAAAAGCTTGTACAACTGAGTGGAAAAATCGAGTGTTTTGAGATAGACAGCGAGCTTTATGAGATTTTGCTAGATAAATTTGCTAGTGAGATCTTGGAGCAAAAACTAAAAATAACTAACGCCGACGCTCTTGAATCCTGGGATGAGATAGCAAGACAGGACTATTTTTTAGTAGCGAATTTGCCATACTATGTAGCGACAAATATGATATTAAAAGCACTTAGCGATAGCAGATGCAAGGGGCTTGTTGTTATGATTCAAAAAGAGGTAGCCTTGAAATTTAGCGCACAACCAGGTGATAGCGAGTTTAGTGCTTTGGCTATTTTAGCTGGAGTTAGGGGTGATGTAGAGTTGCTCTTTGATGTGCCTGCAACTGCGTTTAATCCAGAGCCAAAGGTTGTCTCAGCGGTGATTAGAATTATTAAAGATAGAAATTTAGTAGATGATTTTGAGCTTGGTGAATTTGAGCGGTTTTTAAGGTCTGCGTTTGTTGCTCCACGTAAAACTTTACTTAAAAATTTAGCTTGTTTTTGCTCAAAGTCTATTGTAGAGAGCTTTTTGGCTAAACATAATTTACCGCTTACTACTCGTCCTCATGAGCTTTGTGTCGCCTTATATTTAAAACTATTTAAAGAGGCTAAAAATGAACGAAGAGAATGCACAAACTCTAGGTGAAAAACCTAGCAAAAAAAGAAGATATCGCAATCATAAAGATAATCTAAAAAAAGAGGCGAAACACGCAGCTAAGGATCAAAATTCGCAAATTGATGAAACTACCAAAACTGATGAGTCAAAAGAGCAAACCAAAAAAGCTAAAAAGCGTCGCAAAAATAGCAATCCAACAGTAAAAATCAGTGGCAACGAAGAGTGGCAAAAAGATATGAAAGCCGCCATAGAAGCAAATAAGGCTAGTCATGAGTTGCGTCTTGAACCACTCAAATACCTAAATTCAACCGAACACAAAATCACTATAACTCCGCTTGGTGGTCTTGGCGAGATCGGTGGAAATATGACTATTTTCGAGACAAACAACGATGCTATTATCATTGATATCGGTATGAGTTTTCCTACTGAGAGTATGCATGGTGTGGATATTTTGGTGCCAGATTTTGACTATGTCAGAAAGATCAAAAACAAAATCAGAGGCATTATCATTACTCACGCACACGAAGATCATATCGGTGCGGTGCCATATTTTTTCAAAGAATTTCAATTCCCAATTTATGCCACACCACTTCCACTGGGGATGATAAGCAATAAATTTGAAGAGCATGGACTAAAGTCTTATAGAAGTTATTTTCGCCCGATTGAAAAGCGTAAGGTCTATGAGCTTGGGGAATTTGAATTTGAGCTTATACATATCACTCACTCTATAATCGACGCAAGTGCACTAGCTATCACTACAAAGGCTGGAACTATAATCCACACAGGCGATTTCAAGATCGATCACACCCCAATCGATGGCTATCCAACGGATTTAAATCGCTTAGCATATTATGGTGAAAGGGGCGTTTTATGCTTATTAAGTGACTCTACAAACAGCTACAAAGATGGAATTACAAAGAGTGAAAGTAGCGTTGGAAAGACCTTTGATTCTATATTTGCTACCGCTAAGGGCAGGGTGATAATGAGTACATTTAGCTCAAATATCCATAGAGTTTATCAAGCTATCGAGCGTGGTATAAAATATGGCCGAAAAGTCTGCGTGATAGGCAGAAGTATGGAGAGAAATCTATGGACGGCTATCGAGCTTGGATATGTGAATTTAGATCGCAAGATTTTTATCGATGCAAATGAAGTTATCAAATATCCAGATAATGAGGTTTTAATAGTCACAACAGGCAGTCAAGGCGAGACAATGAGCGCTCTATATAGGATGGCGACTGATGAGCATAAATATATCAAAATCAAGCCAAGTGATCAAGTAATCATCAGTTCCAAAGCAATTCCTGGCAATGAGACTAGCGTATCAACGATTTTGAATTTCTTATTAAAAAGTGGAGCAAGTGTAGCTCATCAAGATTTTAGCGAAATTCATGTTAGCGGCCACGCAGCCCAAGAGGAGCAAAAGCTTATGCTAAGGCTGATTAAACCTAAATTTTTCCTTCCAGTTCATGGCGAGTATAATCACATAGTCAAGCACAAAGAGACAGCGATGAGCTGTGGAATTGATGAGAGAAATATATATTTGATGAGTGATGGAGATCAAGTTGAAGTATGCCAACGCCATATCAAAAGAGTAAAAACAGTTAAAACTGGTAAGGTATTTATAGATAATCAGATAAACAAACAGATCGCCGATGATGTAGTAATTGATCGTCAAAAGTTAGCTGAGGCTGGAGTTGTTACTATCATTTCACAAATTGATAAAAATGCTAAAACTCTAATTCATAATAGAGTAATTAGCTATGGATTAGTAAGCGAAAGACATACAAGAAGTCTAAGTAAAGAGCTTGAAGAGATATTGCTACAATTTTTAACTAATGTCAAAGATGATATGCTAAACGACCAAAGAGCGTTAGAAAATCAAATTCGTCAAGTTATTAGAAAGCATATATTTAGAAAGCTTAAAAAATATCCGACAATTGTACCAGTTGTCTATCTGATGTAACGGAGTTAAAAATGGATATAGCTAAAATTGCAAGTGAAGTTTTAAATTTAGAAGCTGATGAGTTAAGGCGTCAGGCTGGTTTAGTTGGTAGCGAATTTCAAAAAGCTGTAAATTTAATTTATAGTTGCAAAGGCAAGCTAATAGTAACTGGCGTTGGCAAAAGCGGCCATATTGGAGCTAAGATTGCTGCTACTTTAGCAAGTACTGGAACGCCTAGCTTTTTTATCCATCCAACAGAGGCTATGCATGGTGATTTGGGGATGATTGGGAGTGATGATGCAGTTTTGGCTATTAGTTATAGTGGCGAAAGTAGCGAGCTATTAGCTATTCTTCCGCATATTAAAAGAAGAGATATAAAAATCATAGGCATCTCTAAATCAGGTTCAAGCTTAGCTAATTTAAGTGATGTAAATTTAAATATAGATATAGAGCGTGAAGCTTGTCCAATAGGTGCAGCGCCTACAGTATCAACTACGCTAACCTTAGCGCTTGGTGATGCGTTAGCTGTTTGCCTTATGAAGCTTAGAGATTTTAAAAGCGAGGATTTTGCAGCATTTCATCCAGGTGGAAGCCTTGGCAAAAGGCTATATCTAAAGGTAAAAGATACTATGAGAAAATCAAATTTACCAATTGCCAAAGATGATATATCGTTAAAATCAGCCATTACAGCAATGAGCGAAGGTAGATTAGGTAGTGTAATTTTAGTAGATAATGATGGCAAGCTTAGTGGAATTTTAAGCGATGGAGATTTAAGAAGAGCATTAGAGCAAGATAGCTTTGATATTAACTCTAAGGCTATAGAATTTGCAACCAAAAATCCAAAAACTCTAGATAATCCAGATATGTTAGCATATGATGCATTTAGATTAATAGAAGAGTATAAGATTCAAATTCTCATAATACAAAAAGATCAAAAACCAATAGGTCTTTTACATATTCATGATTTAACGAGCTTAGGGCTATAAAATGCGTATCAATAAATTTATCTCACACAATACAAACTACTCACGCCGTGAGGCTGATGAGCTTATCAAGGCTGGTAAGGTCAGTATAAATGGGCGAATTATAAGCGACTTATCAACCGATATCAAAGATGGCGATAAAGTAAGAATCGGCTCAAGGCTAGTTAAGCTCAAAAAAGAATTTAGCGTCATAGTCTATAACAAACCAAAAGGCGAGCTAGTAACCAAAAGGGACGATCGTGGCAGAAGGACGATTTATGATAGTTTGCCACGGGGATTTTCTAAATTTATTAGTATCGGTAGGCTAGATTTTGCTAGTGAGGGGCTTTTGCTTTTGACTGACGCTCCTGTGATTGCTCAGGCTCTTATGGATAGTGATATAGAGCGCGAATACTACCTAAAAATTAAAGGCAATATCACAGAACAAGTGATAAATGCGATGCGTGAAGGCTTTTTCGCTAAGGATGCTACCAAAGGAGCTCATGCTAAAACAAAGCAAATTTCAATGGAATTTAAACCATTTTTAGCCTATAGAATCATAAGCCAAAGCGGTGGCTACACAAGGCTAAAAGTCATCATAAATGAGGGGCAAAATAGAGAGTTAAGAAGGTTTTTTGGCTATTTTGATTTAGAGGTTATGGATCTAAAGCGAGTTAGCTTTGGTAGGGTTAGCTTGGATCAATTAGGCGAGGGGAAATGGCGGTATTTCACGAATTCTGAATATGATGATTTAAGAGATTTTTTAAAGCAAAATGGAGTAAGGTATTAAGTAAGATGGTTCCAAAATTTAATGAAATGGCTTTTGTAATTTTGAAATTTGCTATGAGTAAAGATGTTTTTACTCGTCAAGATGTTTATGCTTTTGTAGCTGATTATTATAAATTTAGTCAAGAGGATTTGGAAAAAACTACAAAACGAGGACAGCAATTATATAAAAATAGGGCAGATTGGGCTATTACTTATTTAATGGGTTCTGATAAAACAAATGGTAGTATAAATCGCATCATGAGAGGCGAGTACAAAATTACTGAATTTGGAATACAACTTAGCAAAGATGAAAATAAATTTAATAAATGGTTTTATGACAAGACGCCGACAAACCAAAATTTAGTAGACGATATCCAAACTCCAGATGAAAACCTAGAAGCAAATATCGAAGAGATACATTTAGAAGTGAAAGATGAGATCATTAGTCGAATTTTAGAGCGTGAGCCTAGATTTTTTGAGAATTTGGCTTTGGAGCTTATGAAAAAGATAGGCTATGACGTGGGTGGCTCTAGTTTAACCCAAAATGGTGCAGATGGCGGGATAGATGGTATTATAAATGAAGATTTATTTGGATTTTCTAAAATTTATATACAAGCTAAACGTTATGATAAGGGTAAAATCGGTCGTGATGCGCTTCAAGCATTTGCAGGAGCGCTTTCAAATAAACCAACAACAAAAGGGCTTTTTATAACTACTTCAACATTTACAAAAGAAGCTATAGAATTTGCTAAAGAACATCAAAATTATTCTATAGTTTTGATAGATAAATACAGACTTACTGATTTGATGCTAAAATATGAAGTTGGCGTGGAAGTCAAAGAGATCAAGAAAATTTATAAAATAGACGCTGATTTTTTTGAACAAGAAATTTAATAAATAGGATAATTATGCGTCGAAGTGATCGTGAATTAGATCAAGAGATTGCCTTGAAGATTATCGATGAGTGTCAGTATGCGACTCTTAGCTGTATAGATGAAAATAATGAGATATTTAGTATCCCTATTTTTATAGCTAGAGATGGTATGAGTATTTATATCCACGGAGCAAAAACTGGCTCAAAAGCTAGATTATATAAAGATGGTAAAATCGTAGAGCTAGTCGCCGTTAGCCATAACAGAGTTCCCACACCTAGCTATGAGTATTGTGAGAGTATCAAAGATAGTGCTAGTGAGCTTGGGAGTAGAGTTTTTACTACTGAATATCAAAGTGCCATAGCCAAAACTAAGGCTTATGAAGTTACTAATGAGAGTCAAAAGATAAAAGCTTTGGAGCTATTGTGT
The DNA here is from genome assembly GCF_002139495.1 of Campylobacter sp. P0085. Lineage (NCBI taxonomy): Bacteria > Pseudomonadati > Campylobacterota > Epsilonproteobacteria > Campylobacterales > Campylobacteraceae > Campylobacter > Campylobacter sp. P0085. The sequence goes on from NZ_MJKB01000003.1 coordinate 176,614, forward strand.
AAAAAATATACGCCAAATTATATGGATTATTTTGATACTGCGGCGATTGGATCGCTAAGTAAAATCAATATTTATGAATTAAAAATAGCGCATTTAAGTGCTAAAGCAAAGATTATCAAATAAATGATATTTTAAAGCAAAATATAAAGAGGTGTTAATGGTTAAATCAATTTTGTTTGTATGTCTTGGCAATATTTGTCGCTCGCCTTTGGCTGAAGGCATCGCAAGAAAGGCGCTTAATTTTTTTTTAAGTTAAAATTAGGGAATTCTAGAATTCCTAAGATAATTAAAATTAAAAGGATATAAAAATGTATAAATGGAAAGATGGCTTTGAGCCTGATATTTGCGATAAAGACGAGCAATGTAGATATGTGCTTGGCAAAAAAGGCAATAAAACAATGATTTGTATAGGGGCGAATCCTAGCGTAGCAAAAGGCAATGAGTCTGACAGGACTATGAATAATATTTGTTCTATTTTAGCAAACAATGGCTATGACGGCTATGCGATGATAAATTTATATCCGCTAATATCTACTAACCCAGATGAACTAAAAGACTTTGATGAAAAAATTCATAAAACTAATTTAGAAAAAATCAAAGCTATATTAGCCGAGTTTAAAAATAGTGATATTTTGCTTTGCTATGGTGATGTTTTAAATAAGCGTAAATATTTGAAAGAACCTTGCTTAAAAGATATTTTAAAGCTTTTTGATGGACATAAAATAAAATGTCTTGGAACCACAAAAAATGGCTTACCAAAGCATCCATCACGCATAAGCACTAAAAGCGAAATAATTGATTATAAAATAAAAACCGACAATAAATAGTCTGTAATTTTAGCTAGAATTCTACTTGTAAAACCTAAAACCAAAGGATAATCAATGTTTGCGTATATTCACGGATATGGCTCAAATAAAAACGGCAGAAGTGGAAAGGTGCTAAAAGAGCTTTTAGGGGCAAGGGGCGAAGTTTTAGAGCCACTTGGCTGGGATAGTAATGCCACTTATGATGAGATTTACGCTGATTTAAAGTCGCAAATTCTAGATTTGCAAATTCACACAAATGATAGTCTAACGCTAATTGGCTCATCGCTTGGTGGATATCTCTCAGCTCGTTTTGGTATGGATTTGGGGCTAAAATCTGTGCTTTTTAATCCATCTTTAACACCTCGCTTTCGTATCCCTAGTGTGCCTGATTTGGTGCTTGATAAGCCTATAAATGCGCTTATTTTTGTATCTGCTGATGATGAGCTTTTAGCTCAAAATGATATAAAAGTAAAAGCACTTTTTGGCTCTAAGGCGCAAATATTCATCACTCACACCACTCATAGAGTGATGGACTATGAGCCTTTTATAGCTAGAATTCTAGAATTTGCTAAAAACTAGAATTCTAGTTGTATTTTGATATAATACTATTTTTATTTAAGGGGAATAATATGCTTGAATTTAGCGTTAAAATCGATCCTAGCTTAGAAAAAGTAGCGATAAACGCAATAAAAGATGTGCTAAAAAAAATTGACCCAAGTGCGATTTTTGTGCAAAATAGTGGGCTTAGCAAAAACGATGAAGATGATTTTAAAGAGCTTTTAAAGGACAAAAAAGCTGGAAAATTAGAGTTTATAAACGCTGATGAAATGTGGGCAAATATAGATAAAACAATAGCAAAATACGAATGAAAATAATTTATAGTAAGAAATTTCAAAATTCCTTAGCGAATATAGTAGATTTCATCGCACAAGACAGCCCAAAAAGAGCTAGAGAATTTGCCACAAACCTTAAATCAAACAATCGCTTTTATGCCCTATAAGCATAGAAAAAACTTCATAGCAAATGATGAAAATATCCGTGATTTTATTTTTAAGGGTTATGTAATTATCTTTGAAATAAATGAAAATATTGAAATCTTAAACATTTATAAGCACAATTTGCCTAAATGATAAATTTAAAAACGACAATAAATAGTCTGCAATTCTAGCTAGAATTATGTTATAATTGCCAAAATGCAAAAAATGTATCGGCAGAAAGGATAATAAAATGGATACAAATCTTACAAACTACTTGGAATTCTTAGAAAATTCTAGCAAATTCAAAGCGATGGATAAAGCTGCGAAGGCGCAAATGCTAAGCCAAATAAATGAACTTATCAAAAGCGACGCTCTTTGGGTGCGAAACTCACACAAAGATGAGATTAAAAGGCGCATTTCAAAGGCTCTTTTTGCTAGGCTTTATAGTGACAAAAAAGATGAAATCATCGCAAAAATCAAAGAAGAAAAAATTGCTATTTTTAGCGTGTTTAGCAAAGAACCAAACCAAAAATACCCAAAAGAGCTAAAAGAGCTTAGAAAGCGTGGAGATATAGAATTTGCCGTAGCTTTTGGCAGGGGCAAGGACGAGAGCGGCGAGAATATTTTTGCCACTACTTTTATCGCATTTGCCAAATCAGTAAGCCTGCCTATCTCGCCTATCGCCCAAAGGGTAGCTTGCAAGTATGAGTGCGGTGGCAAGTATATTTACGGAATAAATAGATTTAAAATTTATGATGCTTTTGATGAGAGTAGCGAGTTCTATGGCATTGCCAAAAAGTGCGATATAATCAATTTTGATAAGCAATGCGAGATAAATTTGGCTTTGCTTAAAGAGCTGATTTTTCTGCCTGATTGGATAAAGGACTTTGCTTTTACTCACGCTAAGGCGCTGTTTTATGAGCGGCTCTGCGATGAGATAATAAGCGCAAATAGGCAAGTAATCGGCTCTGTCACCGGACAAACTGCTCGCTCGCTGTGGAGCGATAACTACGATGTAAGCTCGTATTTTAAAACCCCAGAGCCAAGCAATACCACGCTAAGTTATGTATTTAAAGTGATAGCAGACAAAATGGAAGAAGATAGGAATTTAAGTGGTTTATACAAAGAGAGCTAGAAAAAGACTTTAAATAGTCTGCTTGTTTTGTTAAAATTGATACTTTAAAAAAGTTATAGTTTTACTATAATCATAAAATTTTTTGAAATTCTAAAACTAAATCTTTTAAGGAGAGAAAATGACTAAAATATTGCTAAACAAAGTTTTTGTTGGTGAGTATTTAGATAAAAATATTGGTCACGAAGCAGTATGTCTTTTTAAGGCGGATAATGGTGAGCATTATATTTATGTAACACCTTATGGTGAAGTTAGTAAAACAAATGAGCTTAAAGAGAATGATTATATTCTTTTAGTAAGAAGTGGTATACAAAAAAAATTTCTAGAAGTCATAGGCTATGCTACTGGATTAGAGTGTATTTGTAGTAAAGAATTTTTAAAATGTAAGAATAACAATAAAAACGATAAAATAAAAGCGCAAAAAGAATGGATAGAAAACAATAATATACGATATGGTGGCGCATTACTTACTGAAATATTAGAAAGTAAAAATACAAAAAAATCGGATGGAACAGAGTATAAAAAAACAGCATTTTATACTTCATTTAGAGCCAAAAAAGTGAAGTTAGCAAAGGAAAAAATATACATTACTAGAGATGAGAATGAGGAAAAGAAGGATGGAGAATATGAAAATATATGTTATATCCCTTATACTTTTACAAGAAATACTCAGTATTTGTATGATGGCTTACTTTTGGGGAAAAATAAAGATAAAGTAAAATTAGAAAAACTTATTAAAGTTATTGAAAATGATAAATTCTGGGACGATAATATTAAAAAAATCAATCTAGAGGCTGAAGATTTTGAAAGCCTTGTAAAAAATGAAAATTTAAGTTTTATGAAAATTATAGGCAAACAAAATGATGAACTGGCATTTTCGAGCTGGATAAGCTACTGGCTTGATGAAGATAGAGAGTTGTTAGCTAAATTTTGCCAAAAATTTACCAACACGGAAATAGACAAAGAAAATACTAGGATTTTTAGAGAATATGAAAATATAGATATTTACATAAAAGATGACAAAAATGCTATCGTGATAGAAAATAAAATTAAATCTGGTATAAATGGTATAAAGCAAGATGAAGAAACAAACGAAATAACAAGCCAGCTCGATAAATATTATGGTGTTGCCAAAGAAAAAGATAATGAAGAAAAAGAAAGAGAAGTTAAATGTATTTTACTTTTACCAAACCATCACAATATAGTAAAAGAATATGCAACGGAAAACAGCGAAAAAATATATAAGACTTCAAAGGACATTGAATACAAAATTCTAACATATACCGATATTTATGGCTTCTTTAAAGAATATTTTGAAGATAATAAGCCAAAAACAGATTTTGAAGAAGCAATGCGCAAGGAGTTTCTAAAAGCCTTAGAGCCACATACAAAACCATATCAAAATGAGCTTTACGAAACAGCTATGTATAGATTGGCAAAAAAAATTATAAGTTTGAATAAATAACATTAGGAATGAGTATTTTAAATGCTCATTCCTAATCTAAAATTCTCATAAAGCCAAAAAACCGACAATGAATAGTCTGCTTTATATGTTAGAATTCCTATAAAATTTATAAAATCAAAGGAATTCTAGATGGAAAAATATCGGCCAAAAAGTTTAGCCCAGCTAAAAGCTCTTGTAAAAGATGAGAGCGTGTATCTAGGCGATATCGATACTAATCTTATTGCCGATATGACTTCGCTCTTTGAGCCTGATGATATGTTTGGTGGCTGTGATTGCGCCGTTCCTAGCTGGTATAATAAAATGAAAGGATGAAAAATGGGCATCTCAAAATCTCTATATATAAATGATATGCAGTGTCCTAAGCTGCTGTGGCTAAGTAAGCACCGCAAGGGCGATGAGAGTGTGTTTGCGCCAAATGCTAGCTTGGAGGCTGTTTTTGAGCGTGGAAATGAAGTTGGTGAGCTAGCGTGCGAGCTATTTAAAGGCGGAGAGCGCATTGAGTGGGAGGGCACGAGCTTTGATGAGAAAATCGCTAAAAAACGCAAAGAGCTACTAGCTTATTGCGGACTTGATACACTGGCGATGGTAAAGGTGCTCGAAGGACTAAAAGAGCTGGTAAAATAGGTATTTGCAGCTATAAAAATAGTCTGGAATTTTGGCTAGAGTTATTAGTATTTTTAGGAGTAAAGATGAAAAAAGTGCTTATTTTAAGTGGTGCTGGGCTATCAGCTGAGAGTGGGCTAAGGACTTTTAGAGACTCTGACGGACTTTGGGAAGAGTATGATATAGAAGAGGTCTGCTCGGCTAGGGGTTTTAAAAAAGATAGGCAAAAAGTGCTAGATTTTTACGACAAGCGCAGGGCTCAGTTAGCTGGCTGTGAGCCAAACGAGGCTCACCGCATGATAGCTCGTATAAAGGCAAAATACCCTGAGCAAATCGCAGTACTAACGCAAAATGTAGATGATTTGTTAGAGCGGGCAGGCTGCATGGATGTCGTTCATTTACACGGATTTTTGCCTGAGATTTACTGTGAGCATTGCAAAAAAATAGAATATATCGGCTACGAGGCTATAAATGCTAGAGAGCATATTTGTAAATGTGGGTGTAAGAAGTTTCGCCACAATATCGTTATGTTTGGCGAAGCAGCACCTTTTTATGCTACTTTATACCACGAGCTAGAAGATTTACGATATGCTGAGGACTCTCTTTTTGTATGTATAGGCACGAGTGGTCAAGTGCTAGATGTGGCAAGCTTTGCGCGCTTTGCTAAAAATAGCATTTTAAACAACCTTGATAAAAGCGATATAGACCACGCATTTAACAAATGCTACATAGAAAAAGCCACAACTGCTGCGCCAAAAATAGAAGCTGATATAGAGAAGTTTTTTAGCTAGAGTTTTAGCAAAATAGCTATATAGAGCTTAAGAGATGCGCTTGTTTTAATATCCTTATTGGATACTGGGATGTAAGTAGTGTAGAAAACACAGAAAGCATGTTTAATGGAGCTAGGGCTTTTAATCAGCCCTTAGATAAGCCAGCAAATCTTAAAATTTAGTGTCGCATGTTTCATAATTGTAAAGGTTTTACCTACTTACTAAACGATAAAAAATGCAAAAAGATTACTTACCACGCTGTTATTTTATATATGAAGCGATAAATAAATAGTGTGATAATTACTCACGCTATTTATTTGCTAACAAGGTGTATAATTTGCAAATTATACACCTGCTAAAATTTTTATAATAAAATATAAGAAATCGTGCTTTTCATAATGAAAATCTATTAAAAATACAACAAAATGGTTTGCCCAGGCTAAGCGCAAAGGTTGATTTTGAAAATAATGATTTTGCTATTAAGCGTATAAATCCAAACAAACTCATAACCTTTTTAGATGATATTTTAAAAGGATTTGAAATTAACTTAGTGGAGTAAAAGTGGGGAGGCGTCTCCCCATAAATCATTTTAATTATAGCGCAATTTTAGCCAAAAAGCAAGAGTTTTGCGATAAAATTTTGCGCTATTTTCTTTGTTTTATTCCGCCTAGCATGATACCACAAGTGATTGTATCGCTTGTTTGCTCTTGGCTTGTGTTTGTGCCGATATAGACATCATCAATCTTGTTGCCTAAGCACTCATTTATCGTTTCTATGGTGTTTTGCGCTATCTCAAATGGTAAATCAGGGCGAGTGCTAATGTGGATAAATGCTATTTTTGCGCTTTTTAGATTGTAAAGTTCGCTCTCTATATCAAAAAGCTCTTTGATTTTTAAGACTATGCTTTGCTCATTTGCTTTGATTTCTTTGATATAAGAAAGTCCGCCGATATCTAAAAAGTCCTTTAAATCGTTATGGTCAAAATAGATATCGTCTTGCTCATGTGCTTTGAAAAATGATTTTAGTAGTTGCATTGTTGTTCCTTTTTTAATATAAAATTATAGCAAAACAAAGCGACAATGTGTGTCGGTTTTTAGGCTTTTTAGATATATCTTGGGTTTATAAAAAAGCTACAAAATTAGCTATAATCACAAAAACTAAAAAGGGAAGAAAATGAGTAAAGTTAAATTAAAAGAGCTTTTAACGAAAGAGTCTTTGCTAGAAAATGGAGTTAATGGGTTAGAAGAAAAATTTGATGAAATTGCCAAAATTCTACTAACAAAAACAAAAATAGTAAAAGGCATAAGAGAATACTATATTACGGATATAGAATTCTACCTTTATTGCGATGGACATGAGGATATTATCACTTATCCACGAAATTGTGAGGCAGGCGATTGGTTTTTTCACGATAGTGGCGTAGATATAAGTTTTGGTAGCAATTTAAGTTTTGAAGACGATAAGGCGATTTTGGAAAATAATTCCTTTTTTGGCGGAATTTTACTGCGTGGAATAAAGCCAGTGGGTGGATATTCAAGCAGCAAAAACCTAACGGATGCCCCTAAAAATATTGTTGACGAACTTTTTGATAAATTTAGTGCTTTTGAAGAATCGGAGCATTTTTTAGTAAATTTTCCTCTTTTAAAAGAAGAGTCAGGTCATGACCTAAAAGATCGAAAACTGAACGATATTGTTACAAGAACTTATCGTCATCATATTTTACGGAAATGCGAAAACAATAAAATAATAAAAGGCTTTATAGGAAAAGAAGAAATTGATAGAATAAAAAGCAGCATAGAAGAAATAAAAAAATATTCAACTCCAAGAGCTGAGTTGATTCTATCAGATAGGTATGTAATTAACAATGATAAAGGAAAAGAGAATATAATAAATGCTTTTGCTGATAGTGCTCTAAAGCCTTACCGCTACACAGTAAAATTAAACTAAATAACTTACTAGAATTCTAGAATTCTCTTAGGGGAATTCTAGAATTTTCCCCTAAGAAATTCATAAGAAATTTTTCAGTTTTACTACATTTTTACGCCGTTATAATCTCACAAAAAAAGGCGCAAAAATGAATGATTTTGATACAAACTTTGTGTATATCTCAAGGCTTTTGCGAAGTGATTTTAAGCCCTTTTGCGATGAGCTAACTGGGCTTTTTGATAAGCTTGGCATTGCATGGGATTTTTTAGATGGCACGAGAGATATCTGGGTGCGTGATTTCATGCCAGTTCAGCTGAGCAAAGATAGCTTTTGGGGCTACAAATATAGCCCTGATTATCTGCTGGGCAAAGAGCGATATATCAGCGACCAAGCCAAAATCGCTAAGAGTATAAAACTAGAATTCCGCCCTAGCGATATAGTCTTTGATGGTGGAAATATCGTCTTTGCTGGCGAGTATGCGCTGGTCTGCGATAAGGTTTTTGCTGAGAATTCTAGAAGCAAAAATGACAAAGAGTTTATAGCTCGCTTAGAAAAAGAGCTTGGCAAAAAGCTGATTTTCTTGCCTTGGAGAGCGCACCCTAGCGATAAAAATGGCGATATTTACGGACATAGTGATGGCTTTGTCAAATACTTCGGAAAGAACAAAATTCTAATGTCAAGCCACGCTGATAGCTATCCTAGCGAAGCGCAAGATATAAAGCTAATTCTAGAATTCCATGGATTTAGCGTGGAGCAGATGAGCTTTGCCAAGCCTTGTTATGAATACGACTGGGCATATATAAACTTCTTACAAATAGGCTCGCATATCATCATGCCTAGCTTTGGCGGTGCTAATGATGAAATAGCAAAGGAATTTATAGCTAGAGCTTTTGTGGGGGCAAAAATATCTAGCATAAACTGCCAAAAAATCGCTAGTTTAGGCGGTGCCTTACACTGCGTAGCATGGAATATTTTTAAAAAATCTAATGCTACAAACGACAAATTTATGTCTGCTTAGTCTTGTATAATACTATAAAAATTCAAAGGAGCTAAAATGAAAGTTTACACGCCAACTGGTCTAAGAGATAAAATCAAGCTATGGGCACTAAGAGCGATATTTGAGTGCGATGGAGTTTATGACCTTGTGATTAGAAATGATGATAGCTGTAATCTTTTTGGTATTCCTTGTGATTTGGAGAAAAAAGACGCTCCAAAGGTAAGCAAAATGCTAAAAGACGAGCTAAGACGCCTTGAAGAGCTAAATGAGGCTGGTAAAATAGGCTCTAATGCTAACCTAAACGCAAACTTAGAGCTAGTAAAAAACACTCTTGGTCTAAGTCAAACTGAGCGTGATTTGCTAGAGTTTTTTGCTGCGTCAAAGTCTATAGGAGTGTTAAAAGAGCTGATGAGAGATATTAAGGTGGATACTTCCCAGCTAAGCTTTTTCATCTCAAAGGTGCTTGGAGTAAGGCTAAATCTAGTAAAATCTGCGCTAAAGGCTAACTCGGCTCTGCTTTCTTGTAAAATAATTAAGCTTAATAAAAATCGTTATAGACCTGATTTTGACGATTTGATAGAGTTTTGCGATGATGATTTTCCTTTTAATTTAATAGAGCTTAAAAAGCCTAGTATTGATATGCTTTTTGCTGGGATTTTGCGCAAGTGTTCTAGCCCAAAGCTTGAAATAAGTGATTATGAGCATTTGAGTATAAAGACTGATGATATCTTAGAGTATTTAAAAAACTGCCAAAAAGGCGCAAATATCTTGCTTCATGGTTTGCCTGGCACTGGCAAAACCGAGTTTTGTAAGGCTATTGCTAGCAGGCTTAAAAAAGAGCTTTTTGAGGTGGCATTTTGCGATGATGATGGGGATAGTCTAAACTCACCCCAGAGATTTTCTAGCTTAATTTGTGCAAATGCTCTGTTGGAAGCGAAAAATAGCGTTATTTTGTTTGATGAAGTGGAGGATATTTTTAGAGATAGGCATATTTCAAAGGCTCTCATAAACCGCACGCTTGAAGAAAATATAGTGCCTACATTTTGGCTTACAAATGATGTTTATAGCATGGATAATGCGTATATTAGGCGATTTGATATGGTAATAGAGTTTAAAATCCCACCAAAAACTAAGCGCAAAGAGCTAATAAAAAATTACACAAAAGGGGCTGTGTGCGAAAAAACTATAAATAAACTAGCCAAAAACAAAGATATCGCCCCAGCTCTAATAAGTAGCGCAAGCAAGGTGCTAAATACCCTAAAAGTAACAGATGAAAAAGAGCGAAATAAGCTCTTTACTACACTAATAAATGCTAATCTAAACGCCCAAGGCAAACTACGCATAGAGAGCAAAAAGTCTAAAAAAATCAAGGGTACAGAACTGCCGCAAAGCTACGATACTAGCTATATAAATACTAGCGTAGACCCGCAAGCCATGGTAGCAGGGATAAAAGAAAGACCAAATGCTAGAATCTGCCTATATGGCGTAGCTGGCACTGGCAAAAGTGCGTATGCTAAGTTTATAGCTAGCGAGCTAGGCTGTGAAATAATTATCAAAAAAGCTAGCGAAATCCTAGGTATGTATGTGGGGCAAACTGAAAAAAACATAGCAAATGCCTTTAAAGAGGCTAAAAATAAAAAAGCCGTGCTAGTCTTTGACGAGGTTGATAGCTTTTTGCAAGATAGAAGCAGCGCAAATCGCTCGTGGGAGATAAGTCAAGTAAATGAAATGCTTGTTCAAATGGAAAGCTTTAATGGTGTTTTTATCGCTACAACCAACCTTTGTGAAAGCCTTGATAAAGCGAGTTTAAGGCGCTTTGATATGAAAATTGAGTTTGGGTATTTAAAGCCTTGGCAAGCTAGCGCATTATTTAAAAAAGAATGCGAGCTTTTAGGACTTGAAATAAGCGCTGGTGCTTTGGAGTGTGTAAGCTCTCTAAGAGCCTTAGCCCCTGGCGACTTTGCGGCGGTTAAAAGAGCAAATGCCTTTTATCCTATAAAGGATAGCGATGACTTTGCTAAACGCTTGGCTGATGAAGTAAAGATAAAAAACGCCGAGAGTGGCAACAAACTAGGCTTTGTGAGATAGGGAATTCTAGAATTAGCTGAGGATAAAGGTAAAAATTTACAATTTTACCTTTATTTTTAAAATATTTTGCTATAACATGGCTTAAAGCGTTAATGCGCCAATGTAGTCAAGGCGGACTGCAAACATAGGGAGATATAGGTTCAACTCCCGCTTAGTGCTTTACTTTTTTACTCTTGGCTACTTTTCTTGTTTTTGTTATCTTACAAGTTTGAAATATATCATTATTATGTTAGAATTTTGAAAATTAAAAAAGGCAAAGCATGAAAGAAATACAAAAAGAACCAAATGAGCGTTTTTGGCGCATAAATGAAATCTGTAAGCTAATCGTAAAAACTCCACTTAGCACCAGCCAAATCGCAGACAAGCTAGGAGTGAGCGAGCGCACCATCCAGCGTGATTTAAATGGCGTTCTAGTCAAATACGGAGCTGTGCGAAATGGTAGGCTGTGGAGCATAGATGAGAGTAAAATTGACCCAAAAGACGAAAATCAAATCATCCTAGCCGTGCTTGATAAAATGGCAAAAAATGTAGGGGCTGAGTTCTACTCAAAGGCTCATGGTTTGCTAAAAGGTATAAGCGAAGGGCTAAATCATCCGATTTTTGTAAGTCTAAGCGCTGAGAAGCTAGGGAAAAAAGACATTGAGCTAATAGAAAACCTAGAGAGTGTCATCGCAAGTCGCAATGAAATAGAACTACTGTATTTTAGTAAAACTCACAGACTCTCGCCTATTAAAATTGCGCTATTTGATGGCTTTTGGTATCTGCTTACAATGGCTGGTGAAAAGCTTAAGAAATTTCACCTAAAAAGTATAAAAGAGATAAAAATTCTACCTAGTAAATTTAAGATAGATGAGAGCCTAGAAAACCGCATTAAAAGTGCTAATTCGGCTTGGTTTGACCCTGAGAAAAGCTTTATCGTAAGGCTATGGATAGATAAAGTGGTCAAAAAATACTTTGAGCGAAAACCACTGCCAAATCAACAAATAATGTGTGAGAACGAAGATGGCAGTATAGAAATAGAAGTTCAAATCACACATATAATGGAGATAAAACCGCTTGTTTTTTATTACCTGCCGCATATCAAAGTTATAGAGCCTAGCAGTCTAGCCGATGATATACTAGCGGAGATGGAGAGGTATATAAAAGAAATAAGGGGTTAGTTTTGTTTGTTATAATTACTAAAGTGCTTAGAAAAGGCAAAAAATGAAAGATAAAAAACAAAAGTATTTATCCCTTATAGAACGAGCAAGACAAAATTACGAATATAAAAAACACGCAAATTTCAAGTGGTGTGATGAGTGTAAAAAAGCAATAAACCTATGGACTTATTGGCAAGGTCTAGGCTATGAAATAGATACTCCAAAAATAAGTATCTTGCTTGTGGGGCAAGACTGGGGCAATACAGATTTTGACAGTGGAAAAACACTAGAAAACATTTCTAAGATAAATTCACTAAGTCCAAATGAATATGAAAAGATACAATATTTAGATAGTTTAAAACCTTTTGTAACTGATAAAAATTTAGTAGAATTATTTGCCAGCATCGGCTATCCTAATATAGACAAAAAGCGATATAGCGATTTATTTTTTACAAACATTTCGCTAGGATATCGCAAAATAAATACTTCAGCACACATTACAAAAGCCGAAATTTCTACAGATAAAGAGATTTTTAAAGAGCTTGTAGAAATTCTAGAGCCCAAATATATCATAGCTCTTGGCAAGATGACTTATGAGATTATTTTAGAAGCATTAGAGCTTGAAGTACCAAAAATTGCATCATTTAATCATTTTATTGTAACACAAAATGGCTTAAAATATAACAAAAGCAAAATCTATGTTGTAGCGCACCCTGGCGGAATGGGTAGTGCAAATAGAAAAAAGGGTGATAAAAGCAATAAAACTAGCATTGAGCTGCAAAAAGAAGATTGGATAAAAATATTTTTTAATACGACATAAAAGTGTCTGTTTTGATATATATAATTCCTTTCAAATCCTATTGTCTGATGAAAGCAAATACTACGGTGAATTAGTTGATGAAAGGGTAAAAAAGGCGACTATGAATACGAGCTTTGCGGATATAAGCTTGTTGATGATGCGGATGATGATTTTGAGTTTTGGAGTGCTTATATCTCTAAATGATGACTTTTGAGGTACCAGTAAAATATCTCTCTCGTATTGAAAAAAGTGATGATTAAAAAATCATGCCTTTATGAAGAGGGCGAGATCGCTTTATCAAAAGTTATTTTAATGTTTTAAATGATTTTTACAACAGATAATAAATAGTCTGCAATTCTAGCTAGAATTATGATATAAAAGCAAATATAGAACTAGGGAATTCTAGAATTCCCTAGAATTATAATGTTGGTTTTGTTATAATTCACAAAATAATTTTAATTATAAACTAAGGAAATATTTTGGTTTTACAAACTTTTTGGCTAGAAATGGTGGTAGAATTATATAATTCTTAAAAAAATTAAAATTGGAATGATATAAAAATGTATAAATGGAAAGATGGCTATCCGCCACATCCATCACGCAAAAGCAAAACAATTAAAATAATTGATTTTAAAATAAAATATAAGAGGTCTTAATGGTTAAATCAATTTTATTTGTATGTCTTGGCAATATTTGTCGCTCGCCTTTGGCTGAAGGTATCGCAAGAAAGGCAGCCAAAGAGCGTGGCTTAGATATTTTGATAGATTCGGCAGGGACTAGCAATTATCATATATCAGAGCCACCAGATAGTCGCTCTATAAGGATCGGGCGGCAAAATGGAGTTGATATCTCTATGTTAAAAGGTAGGCAAATTGATAGGAGTGATTCTAAATTTGATTTGATTATAGCGATGGATAGGCAAAATTATGATAATATTTTGCGTTTAAAGCTTGGCAATAAGGTAGCTTTGATGGGGGATTTTGGGCTTGATGGGGCTGAAATTCCAGATCCGTATTATGGTGATATGAGTGATTTTCAAAGCGTTTATAATATGCTTAAAAATGCGATAAATACGATGTTTGATGAGGTTTGTAAATGAGTTTGGATTGTAGATTAGTTGATATAAATAGCGATATTTTTACAGATATTTTAAGGCTAAATTCAGAAGTTTTCCCTTCAAATGAGCTAGTAGCACCAATAAATTTATCTAATAACATATATGCAAATGATGAAAATCTATCTATTTTCTCTTTTTATAATGATAATGAGTTTGTAGGTTATGCTGCTATATATAGCTATGAAAATATATCTTATTTAGCATTTTTAGCAGTTTGTGTTAAGTATCAAGGGCGTGGTTTTGGTGGTTTAATTTTAGAAATTTTAAAATCAAATTTTAGCCAAATTGTCTTAGAGATTGAGAGTTTAGATCCAAAAGCTACTGATTACTTACAAAGAGTCAAACGCAGTAAATTTTATAACAATCACGGATTTAAAGATTCTGGTTATAAAATATCATATTGCAAAATGACCTATAGTATTTATAGTAATTTTGAGTTTGATTCTAAGCAATTTATAGATATGTTTAATCTATTTAAGAGCAAAAATTATTTTGATTTTAAATTTGAATAGCAGATAATATTTAGCTAAATCCAGCCAAATTTGGCTGGATATAATTATGAGTATAAAACTGATTTAAATCTATTTGCGATCATTTGAGCGCGCATTAAGATCATATCAGCAATTTCAGGCTCATAAATGCTATCTAAGCTCTCTTTAAACAAATTTAGCCAATTATCAAAATATTCAGGCGGAAATGGATCAAGATTCATATGAGCTTGCATAGGATTGCCTCTAAATTCGCTCTGACCTATGAGCATCCCTTTCCAAAATTCACCAATCTTAGCCTTATGAGCGTCCCACGCCTCTTCGCTTGTGCCGATTTTGTTATTAAATATCTCGCCAAGACCGCTCTCATCTTCTCTAATAGCTTCATAAAAGCTCTCCATAAGCTTAGCAATGCTCTCGTTTGTGATCTCTTTGTATTTCATTTTTTATCCTTTTAAATTTGATTAATGACAGCCAGATCTACTCATATCAGGCTGAATAGCTGAGTTATCAGCACCGCCATTTGCGTTGATATCTTCTATAATCTCCCATAGCTTTGTAGCGGCCTCTTCATATCTTTTAGCGCTAATTGAATTTGGCTCATAAAAGCTAACTGGCCTTCCGCTATCACCACCTATTCTAACAGATGGTTCTATAGGAATTTGGGCTAGTATCGTGGTATCATACTCACTAGCTAAAGCATCAGCTCCACCCTTGCCAAATATATCATACTCTTTGCCATTATCAGGGCAGATAAATCCACTCATATTCTCTATCACGCCAGCCACTGGAATATGGAGCTTTTCGAACATATCAAGGCTTCTAGCGGAGTCATCTAGGGCGACTGTTTGCGGAGTTGTAACGCAAATTCCAGCTGTTACTGGCACGCTTTGGGCTAGGGTGATTTGTGCATCGCCGGTGCCTGGAGGCATATCAAGAAGCAAGATATCTAGCTCTCCCCACTCAACTTCATTTAAAAGCTGAGTTATAGCCTTCATAATCATAGCGCCACGCCACATTAATCCTTGACCCTCTTCTATCAAAAGCCCCATGCTCATCATCTCGATTCCGTGAGTTTGAAGTGGCTTTAACTTTTGGCCTATGACTTCGGGCTGTTTGCCTTGGACACCTAGCATTCTTGGGATATTTGGCCCATAGATATCAGCGTCTAATAGCCCTACTTTTTTGCCTTGTTTGGCTAGGCTAATGGCTAAATTTAAAGTAGTTGTGGATTTACCTACGCCACCTTTGCCGCTGCTTACCATTACGAAGTTTTTAATCTGTGGGGCGATATTTTTGCCGCTTTGTGAATTTGATTGCTGGGTTTGAGGTTTTGGGGCGATGATCTCTATCTCTTTGTTTAAATTTAGCTTTTCTATCTCATTTTTGATAGTTTGAGCGACTTCAGGTTTGGCTGAGGTGATCTCTACTATGATCTTTGGATCTGTGGATTTAACAAAGCCAAATTCTACAATGCTCTTTTTAAAGCCTGGGTAAATCACGCTTTTTAGTCTGTCTAGAATTTTTTCATCCATTTTTAGTCCTTTTTAAAATTTAGGTATATTAGCTAAAAATTATAAATCTTTGGCTAAAATTTTTTAAATTAAAATAGAGAATTATATGAGTGAATTTAGCATTTTTGGTAAATATTTATATCGTGATTTAAAAAGCGAATTTATCTGCTTTAATAAAGATGAGCTTAATCAAGCTTTAAAAACTATACAAAAGATAAAAAATTTATATTTTGTAGGTTATATAATTTATGATATTAGCAAAACAGCGTCAAATTACCCTATAGCGCACTTTAAAGGTTATAAAAATAAAGAGATTTTCAAACCTAAAAAAAGCTTTGAATTCTCTATATTTAAGCCATATTTTTATCCGCAAATTGTAAAAAATTTATCCAAAAAAGAGTATGAAAAAGCATTTAATCAAATAAAAGATGAATTAGCCAGTGGCAATAGTTATCAAATAAATTTCACAAATGAACTACAAATATCCACCAAAGCTAGTAGCAAGGAGATTATAACCTCACTTTTAAGTAGGCAAAAGAGTAGATATTTTGGCTATTTTAAGAGTGAATTTTGTGAGATAATATCATTTTCGCCAGAGCTGTTTTTTAAATTAAAAGGCAAGAAAATCACCTTTGCGCCTATGAAAGGCACTATAAAACGGGGTCAAAATAAAGATGAAGATAGGGTTTTAAAAAATAAGCTTAAAAACGACCCAAAAAATAGAAGTGAAAATTTGATGATAGTTGATTTGCTCCGTAATGATATGAGTAAGATTATCAAAATTGGCTCATTAAAGCTAAAAGAGCCGATGAAAATCATCAAGCTAAAAACGCTATTTCAAGCGATTTCGCCGCTTAAAGCAAGGCTTAAGAGCAGAAATTTAAATAAGATTTTTGAAGCGGTTTATCCTTGTGGGTCGATTACTGGTGCGCCAAAACTTGCCACAATGCGTATTATAGAGCGTTTAGAAGCTAGAGATCGTGGGGTTTATTGCGGTGCGATGGGGGTGATTAGTGATAAAAGGGCGGAATTTAGCGTGCCGATTAGAACGCTTCAGAAATGGGCTAAAGATGAATATTATAGATATGGCGTTGGGAGTGGCGTGGTATGGGACTCAAAGTGCGATGATGAATTTGCTGAATTGGAGCTAAAAAGTAGCTTTTTAAGACCAAAAATTGAATTTAATCTTTTTGAGACTATGTTGCTACGTGGAGATAAGATATTTTTGTTACAAAATCACTTAAAAAGATTGATAAATAGTGCTAGATTGCTAGGATTTAAATTGCCTATGGGATTTGAGCTTTGCGAGATGGATGAAGAGAGATTGAAATTTAGCGATATAGTTGGTGGGATTAATGGCGGATTTGAGAGTATAGATAAATTTACAGATATTTTTGCTAATTTAAGGGCTGATAATGTGGATTTAAGAGTGAATTTAACCCTTAATAAAAATGGCGAATATCAGATAACTCAAACTCAAATTCCCCCACTTAAATCCCATAAAATCGCAATTAGCCAAAACCGCCTAAACTCTTGTAATGATCTATTGTATCACAAAACCACGCTAAGAGATGAGCGGATTATAGATGATGGGCTTTTTGATATTTTTTATCTTAATGAAAGAGATGAGCTATGCGAGGGGAGTCGCTCAAATATCGTCTTAAATATCGGTGGTGAGCTATTAACACCAAAATTAGATTGTGGTATGCTAGATGGGACTTTGCGCAAAAGGCTACTGAAATTTGGCGAGATAAAAGAGGCGATTTTGGGTTTAGATGATTTAAAAAATGCTAAAGAAATTTACGCTATTAACTCACTTCGTGGCGCTATCAAGGTGGAGTTATGAGAGTTTTACTAATAGATAATTATGACTCATTTACCTATAATATAGTCTATTATTTAAAGGAGTTAGGCGCTAAAGTCAAGGTAGTCAAAAATGATTTTGCTAAAGCCAAAAAAGCTATAAAATATGCTAATAAATTTGATAAAATCATTATTTCACCAGGCTTTGGCACACCTGATGATTCTGGAGTTTGTATGGATATTATTAAGGCTCTTGGGGCTAAAAAGCAGATTTTAGGTATATGCTTAGGTCATCAATGTTTGGCTAAGGCTTTTAGCGCAGAAGTGGTGCGGATGCCACGCCCTTTTCATGGGGTGAGCGTGGAGTGTGAATTTAGCAAATCCACACTTTTTAAAGGGGTGAAAAAGCCATTAAAAATCGCTTTGTACAACTCATTGCGAGTTGTAAATACGGCTGAATTTGATATCTTAGCAGATATAAAAGTGGAGAATAAAAGCATTATAATGGCTATCAAACATAAAAAATATAGTTGCTATGGGGTGCAGTTTCACCCTGAGTCTATATTACAAGCTCAAGGTAAAAAGATATTAAAAAATTTCTTAAATTTAAAATAGCAAATTTGCTAAGACAAAAGCCAAAACAATAAGCCACAAAAATATCAAACTAGAAGCGATAAATACCTTTAAATTCGCATTTTTCAAAGCTTTTTTGGTGATTGTAAGCCCTAGGGCGCTCATCGCAACACTAAGTAAGAAATTATCAACTAAAGATATGAATTCTCTAACTTGCGGATTTATAAATCCAGAGCAGAGCAACGCTACAAAAAACCATAGAGCAAAATATGGGAAATTCGCCCTAATGCTTGATTTTTCGCCGATGAAAAATCCACTAGCAAGGCTTAGAATTATCAAAAATGGCGCTAGCATTAGAACTCTTAACATTTTTATTATAATTGCGTTATTGGCTACTACTTCATTATAGGCACTAGCACCAGCTACATGCGCTACTTCGTGTAAGCTAGCACCGATTATAAATCCAGCTTTGAGATTTTGAGCTTCACTAAGGACAAATGGATATACAAACATCCCTAAACTACCAAATATCACAACCGAGCAAAGTGCGATGGCCACGGCATTTGGTGAAGCTTTAACAATACTTTGAGTAGCCATCAAAGCAGCCGCACCACAGATGCTAGACCCAGAGCTTATTAAGACTGAAAGTTTCTTATCAATACCAAAAACACGACAGATAAAATATCCAAAAATAAAACTACTAAAAACAATGATAAAAGCGCTTAAAATCCCAGCATAGCCGATACTAAGTGCATCATCAAGGCTGATTTTAAATCCATATAAGATAATGCCTAGTCTTAGAATTTGCTTTGTAGATATAGCCAAAATCCCACTTCTAGCTATCAAATTCGCACTTTTTTGGCTACTATTGGCTAAAATAGCACCCAAAATCACAGCAATTATCAAAGCGCTAATCCCATAAGCACTTAAAAAATTCGCTAATAAAATAGATATCGCCGCTAAAATTATCAAGATAGTAGCGGCGTAAATTTTCCTTGTTTTATATATCTTTGCTCTCATTTGTAGGGTAGCTTTCACAGCTAGTTTTGGCTATCTCTTGGCTGATTTTATAAGCGCAAAATTTCGGCCCACACATAGAGCAAAATTCAGCTTCTTTAAAGACATCTTGAGGCAAGCTCTCATCATGAAGTTCTCTAGCCTTATCAGGATCTAGGGCTAATTCAAATTGCTTATTCCACTCAAATTTATATCTAGCGTCGCTCATAGCGTGATCTCTATCTATAGCTCCTGGTCTATTAAGGGCGATATCAGCAGAGTGGGCAGCGATTTTGTGTGCTATTATCCCATCTCTTACATCTTTTGCGTTTGGTAGGCCTAAATGCTCTTTTGGCGTTACATAGCATAGCATACTAGCACCATGATATGCAGCCATAGTCCCACCAATAGCACTTGTAATATGATCATATCCAGCGCCTATATCAGTTGGAAGTGGCCCAAGGATATAAAATGGCGCATCATCGCAAAGTCTTTGCTCCTCTTTCATATTAAATTCAATCTGATTAAATGGCACATGGCCAGGGCCTTCTACCATTACTTGGACATTTTTGGCCCAGGCTCTTCTAGTTAGATTGCCAAGCTCTTTAAGCTCGGCCATTTGAGCCGCGTCACTCGCATCAGCCAAGCAGCCAGGACGCAAGCTATCACCCAAAGATAGAGCCACATCATATTTAGCACAGATATCGCATATATCATCAAAGGCTGTGTGGAATGGATTTTCTTTGTGATGTTTCATCATCCAACTAGCCATCAAGCTACCGCCACGGCTGACAATTCCCATTTTGCGTTTAGCCACTAATGGCATAAACTCAAGCAAAAATCCAGCGTGGATAGTGAAGTAGCTAACGCCTTGTTTAGCCTGTTTTTCGATACAATCTAGCATAATTTGTGGTGTGAGATTATCTAAATCCTTGATATCGTGAATGATTTGGTATATTGGCACGGTGCCAATCGGGACGGTTGAGTTGGCTATTATAGCCTTTCTAATAGCATCTAAATCCCCACCAGTGCTTAGATCCATCACGGTATCGGCTCCATATTTTAAGCATACATTTAGCTTTTCTATCTCTTCATTTATATTGCTGATTATCGCACTTGATCCGATATTTGCGTTGATTTTACAAGTTACGGCTCTGCCTATTGCCATCGGAATTAGATGATGATGATTGATATTTGATGGGATTATGAGCTTTCCACTTGCGATTAGGTCTCGAATTTGGGTTGCTTGAAGCTTTTCTATCTTGGCTACATACTCCATCTCTTCAGTGATTATGCCCTTTTTGGCGTAATACATTTGAGTTGGGGTAGCGTCGTTTTGGCGTTTTTGACACCACTCTTTTCTCATTTATTATCCTTTTTTAAGCGTTTAAAAAGTGAATTTTACAATATTTAATTAAATACAAAACAACTCTTAAATAATTTGTTGATTTAAATTTGATTTATATAATTTGTTCATTAAATTTAGACTATTTTGAGCTATTTGTGTTACAAATTTAGCTGTTATAATATTATTGAGTAGAGATTACACATTAAAAAGCTTAAATTTAATATATCTTAAATATAGTTTTTAAGTGGCTTTTGTAAGTAAATTTGGTTTATATTTGATTAAAATATCTATAATTTGGTGATTAACTAGCCAAATTTGGATTAAAATTTATGTTAATTTCAGTCAAATGAAATTTAAAACTATGTATAATTTCGTAACATGATTTTAAATTTAGGATCTATTTTGATTGATATATCTTTAATAATGCTAGGTGCGGGAAGCTCTACAAGGTTTGGATTGCCTGTTAAAAAGCAGTGGTTACGCAGCGGCGATACCCCATTGTGGCTAAAAGCGACTAGAAATATAAGCTCAAATTATAATTTCAAAGAGATTATTGTAGTTAGTAATGAGTGCGAATATATGTCCAAATTCGCTACTAATATTAAATTTATCCAAGGTGGCGCCACTAGGCAAGAGAGCCTTAAAAACGCTCTTAATCATATAAATAGCGATTATGTTATGGTAAGTGATATAGCTAGAGTGGATATAAGTCAAGCTTTGATAAAGCGGTTGATAGATAATGCGAATTTGGCTGATTGTATCGTGCCAGTTCTAAAGGTCAGCGACACAGTTGCTTATGGTAGTGAGTATATAAATAGAGATGAATTAAAGCGAATTCAAACCCCACAACTCTCCAAAACTGCGGTATTAAAAAAGGCTTTAAATAGCGATAAAATTTACACAGATGATAGCTCGGCTATCGCTGCTACCTGCGGTAAGGTATGGTATATTGCTGGTGATGAGAGAGCTAGGAAACTAACATATAAAGATGATTTGAAGCTTATAAATCTTGATCCGCCTTCATCTGATATATTTTGCGGTAATGGCTTTGATGTCCATGCCTTTTGCGATGGGGATCATCTGAATTTAGGCGGTGTGAAGATAGAATTTGATAGAGCTTTTAAGGCTCATAGTGATGGCGATGTAGCTATACACGCACTTTGTGATGCGATCTTAGGGGCGGCTAGTGCGCCTGATATTGGGCAGTTGTTTCCTGATAATGATATGAAATTCAAAGGCATTGACTCCAAAATTTTGCTTGAAAGGAGTGTGGATTTCATCCGTTCTATTGGATTTGAGATTGTAAATGTGGATTTGACTATCATTTGTGAAAAGCCTAAAATCTCTCCATATAAAGATGAGATGGCTCAAACCTTAGCAAGTGTGATGGGTATAAGCAGATTTAGAGTAAATATCAAAGCCACAACAAGCGAGAAATTAGGTTTTACAGGGCGTAGCGAGGGCGTAGCTGTGATAGCAAATGCGAATTTAAAATATTTTGATTGGACTAGGATATGAGAGTTTTAATAGTAGAAAATGAAATTTACCTAGCTCAAAGTATCGCTAGCAAGTTATCTGAATTTGGCTATAGCTGTGAGATTGCTACTCATACATTTGAGGCTTTAAGGGATGATAAATATGATGTAGTTTTGCTCTCTACTAGCTTTGGGGCTAATGAATTTTATAAGGTTATAGAAAATCACAAAAATTCAATTATAATTTTATTAATTAGCTACATTAGCTCTGATACCGTGCTAAATCCTATTAAAGCTGGGGTGAGTGATTATATCCAAAAGCCATTTATGATAGAAGAGCTTGTTAGAAAGATTAAATTTTTTGAGTCTTTTAAGCGATATGAGACCTTAAATGAAACTTACCGCATTATGCTAGAATCGGCTATGATAATTAATAAACCAGCTAGCTTAGACCATAAAAAGATTAAGCTACCATTGATTATCAGCTCTAGTAAAATCCAAATTAGCGATGGTTTTGTTTTTAGTTATGCTAAAGAGAGTGGATTAAATTGTAAAATTGTAGATGCTAAGCTTGGCTTTGATATTAAGGCTTTATTGCCAAATAGCTTTATATATATTAGAAATATTGATGAGCTTAGCTTAGATGCAAGGGCTAATATGCTTGATTCTTTGCGAGGTACGCCAACTATCGTTCATAGCGCAAGTGATCATATAGGATTTAATTTTATGATGCTAGGTGAGCCGCGTGCTGCTATGATGAGTGATATATTATCAATTGATGAGTATGTTAAGCAGATGATTTTATTATATCAAGATATCTTGCCAGATACTGAGATATCAAAAAAACTTGGAATATCACGCAAATCAATATGGGAAAGAAGAAAAAGGCATGATATCTACAGACAGAAGTAATATTATAAATATCAATCAAGATACATATGGCACCTTAGGTCTTATCAAAAATCAAATTTTAGGTAAATTTAAAAGGCTTATGGATGCTAGCGAAGCCAAAAGCGTCTATCAAACTGGATATTTTAGAGGTGAGCCTATGCCATATGCTTATACCTTTGCTCCATTTGGTAGGCGAAATCAAGCTGTAATTAGAGCTATAAAGCAAGGTCAAAAACTTGAATTTGCACTAAATGGAAATATAGTTGGTCATATGGTTGTCTCATCTGTTTATAAGCTTGAAAATCCTTATAATAGTATTTTTGCTGCTAGAGAGATTGAACTTGATGAAGATAATAAAACAGGTAAATACGCAGTTAGCGGCGAATTTGAAATTTATGATAATAATTTAGCTAAGATTAAAGAAAATGTTCTAAATAGAATAAAGGAAAATAACTATCAAAAAGTAACCGCCCTAATGCTCACAGCTGATCCATTTCACAGACTTCATGAAAGGCTAGTGAGAATGACTATTGATAAGGCTGATATCACTATAATTTTCTTGATTTGCACCCTTGAAAATAGGCGAAATTTGGATTTTAAATTAAGGCTAAAAACCTTAGAATATTTCGTAAGCAATTTCTTGCCTAATGAGCGTGTGGTTATAGTGCCTTTTGAAAATACCTATCTATTTAGTAATCATATAAATCCGGTTTTGGAGTGCTTAGCCGCTTATAACTTTGGTGCGACAAAGTTAGTAGTAGGGCAAAATCACGGCGGTATCGGAATGTTTTACGATCATAATCAACCAAATACAATCTTAGATAGCGTAACAAAAAATTTGGATATAGAGCTTATAGTTATGCCTGAATTAGTCTATTGTAATCAGTGTAGAACGATTGTGAGTATCAAGACTTGTCCGCATGGTCAGCACCATCATATCAAGTATAAATCCGATACGCTAAAAGAGCTTTTATTTAGTGGGATTTTGCCGCCTGCGATTTTAATGCGAAAGGAGATTTCGGCTATGATATTAAGCACGCTATTTCCAAATAGATTTGAAAATTTCCAAAAAATTTGTAATGATCTATTCCCTAATGTTGGGTTATTAGAAGATCGCACTCAAAATGATTTTTATCTAGATTTAATGAGTTTATATCAGACTACTTCGCTTACATAAGGATGAAAATGCAAAAGTTATTTGTAACATTTTTTTACTCTGGATTGCTAAGGCCAGCACCTGGGACTTGGGGTAGCTTGGCTGGGAGTATAGCGGGCGTGGCGATATATTATTATATCGGGCTTGAGACGCTTTTTATGGCTAGTATATTGCTATTTTTGGCTAGTATTAGCGTGATTGACTCTTATGAAGCCAAAAGTGGCACACACGATGATAGCTCTATAGTCATTGATGAGGTTGCTGGTGTGTGGGTGGCAATATCTATAGCTTTATCTAGCTGGGAGCAGTTTGGGGTGGATAAATTTGGATGGGTTAGTGTGATTTTGGCTTTTGTCTTTTTTCGAATTTTAGATATTACTAAGCCTAGTATCATTGGCAGGCTAGATCGCAATCTCAAAGGCGGCCTTGGTGTAATGAGCGATGATATGGTGGCAGGGGGATTTGCTGGGCTTATCACCGCTGCAGTTGTGGCTATTTTGGTTAAATTTGGTTTAATTATTTAGTGGATTTGTGGCTGATTATGCCCAAAATTCAAATTAAATTTGATAAAATACAAGCCAAATTTTACAAAAGAGGCAGATATGAATCCAATACTAAATACCGATAGTTACAAAATTTCACACTATTTGCAATACCCAAAAGATATTAAATTTATAAGCTCATATATTGAGTCTCGTGGTGGGCGGTGGAATCGCTTGTTATTTTATGGATTACAGATATTTTTGATGGAGTATCTAAGCCAAAAGATAAGCTACGATGATATAGATGAGGCTGATGAGTTTATCAAAGCACATGGGATGAAATGTAATAAAGATGGCTGGAAATATATAGTAGAGCATCATGGTGGGGTTTTGCCTTTAGAGATAGAGGCGGTGGCCGAAGGTAGCATTATACAAACTGAAAATGTCCTTTTACAGATTAAAAATACAGATCCGAATTTAGCGTGGCTTGTGGGGTATTTTGAGACGGCGATTTTGCGTTCAATTTGGTATCCTGTGGCTGTAGCGACTAATAGCTACTTTTGTAAGCAAAATATCTTACACTTTTTAAAAGAGAGCGGAACACCTGAAAATATCGATTTTGCCTTACATGATTTTGGTGCTAGGGGGGTTAGTAGCTTTGAGAGTGCCGGTATTGGTGGGAGTGCTCATATGGTGAATTTCAAAGGCTCTGATACCATCACAGGAGCGTTATTTGCCAAAAAATATTATGGTGCGGATATGGCGGCATTTAGCATACCAGCTAGCGAGCATAGCACGATGACTTCATGGGGCAAGGATGGGGAATTTCAAGCTTATGAGAATATGGTACAAAGCTATGGCGATGGGATTTTTGCTTGTGTGATTGATAGCTATGATACCTTAAATGCTATTGATTTGTGGGGCAAACTCTTTGATAAGGTTAAAAAGCTAGGTGGCAAGGTGGTTCTTCGCCCAGATAGTGGCAATCCTGTGACAATGGCTAGTGAGTGTATAGAGAAGATGATGAGCCTAGCAGGATATAGCGTAAATTCCAAAGGTTATAAGGTCTTGCCAGATCATATAAGGCTTATATATGGCGATGGGATAAATCCGCAAAGTATAGAAGATATCTTAAATGAGCTTAAATTTAGAAAAATTAGTAGTGATAATATTGTCTTTGGTATGGGTGGGGCGTTGCTTCAACACTTAAATAGAGATACTCTAAGGTTTGCTATGAAGGTAAATGCCGTAAGTAGCGATGGGATAAAGTGGAGAGATGTATATAAAGATCCAGTTACAGATCCCAAAAAACGCTCAAAATCAGGTCGCTTAGCACTCATTAAAGAGAATGACCTATATAAAACTATAAGATTTGATGAGTTAAATGGTAGGCAAAATTGGCTAACTAAGGTATTTAAAGATGGTGAAATTTTACGCAAATTTAGCTTTGATGATATCAGGGCTAGGGCTAAGGAGTATGATTAATTTATAAATTTAGATAAAGGATAGAAAATGCATAGAAAAAAGATATATAATCCAGCATCAAATGAGACGCTAGGTGAGCGTAAAATTTTTAATGGCAATCCGCATGGGATTTTGAATTTCACAAAGGCCAAATATACTTGGGCGCTTAAACTTTGGGATCTTATGGAGGCAAATACTTGGTTTCCAAAAGAGGTTGATACTACTGATGATGTGCGTGACTATGCTTGTAATCTCACAGCAGCTGAAAAGCGTATGTATGATTTAGTGTGGAGCCAGCTTATCTCTATGGATAGTTTTCAGACAAACAATCTAGCCGATAATATAAACCCATATATAACTGCTCCTGAGATAAATGCTGTTCTAGCCCGTCAAGCCTACGAAGAGGCAAATCACTCTAAAAGCTATGCTGTGATGGTAGAAGCGATCTGTGATAATACAGATTTAATCTATGAGATGGAGAAGCATGATGAGGTTTTAAGGCGTAAAAATGATTATATCTCAAGTGTTTATGAAGAGTTAGCTGGAGAGGTAACTGATGAAAAGCTACTTTTAGCTATGGTAGCAAATCAAATTCTAGAAGGGGTATATTTTTATAGTGGATTTACAGCGATTTATGCTTTGGCAAGGGCTGGAAAGATGCTTGGAAGCGCTCAAATGATAAGGTTTATCCAAAGAGATGAGATAACTCATTTGTTATTATTTCAAAATATGATAAACTCAGTTCGCAAGGAGCGTCCAGATCTATTTACTCCACAAATTGAGGCTAAAATTTATGATATGTTTCAAAAGGCTGGAGCTTTAGAGATTGAATGGGGTAAATATATTACTCAAAATCAAATAATGGGCTTTACAGATGATATAATCGAGCAATATATAAAGTATTTAGTAGATGATAGACTTACATCAATTGGGCTTAAAAAGCTATATAATGTAACTCATCCGATAAAATGGGTTGATGATTTTGCTAAATTTAATGACCAAAAATCAAATTTCTTTGAAAGCAAGGTTACAAATTATAGCAAAGGTAGCCTAAGCTTTGATGATTTCTAATCTTAAAACGCAAGTTTTAAGCTCTTTAGGAGCAGTTCGTAGAGCTAGTGAGCTTTGCGAATTTGCTAGTTCGCTTAAAAGTGGGGATTTAGCGCTTTGTGGTGAGCTGTGTGTTAGCGGCTATGAGAGACTTGATAGGATGTTTTGGCTGGATTTGGATGAAAATTTAGCCAATTTTTTAAAAAGTGGTGCATATCTAGGATATAGC
This sequence comes from Campylobacter sp. P0085, assembly GCF_002139495.1. NCBI lineage: Bacteria > Pseudomonadati > Campylobacterota > Epsilonproteobacteria > Campylobacterales > Campylobacteraceae > Campylobacter > Campylobacter sp. P0085. The sequence goes on from NZ_MJKB01000003.1 coordinate 203,902, forward strand.
TGCGAGTTTGATGGGTATAATGAGTTTAGGCTTTTAGGTTCAAATGGGCTTGAGTTTAAACAAAGAAAATATAAATTATTTAAGCCAAATGGTGAGGATAAAATTTTTAAATTTGGAAATTTAGATGAGATTTTCATACGAGAAATAGCAGGGATAAAAGTTGGCGTTTTGATCTGTTTTGAGCTTAGATTTATAGATCTTTGGAGTAGATTGCGTGGCGCTGATGTTATACTAGTACCAGCAATGTGGGGGCAAAGCAGGCGTGAGCATTATGAGACTTTATGCAAGGCTTTGGCTCTGCAAAATCGTTGTTACACTTTAGCGTGTAGCGATGTGGATTTGAAATTTAGTGCAGTTTTTGCCCCTGATGGTAGCAAGGCAGATGCGGCGAAATTTGATATTAATTTGATTAAAAAATTTAGAAAAATGGATAGATGATGAATAGTTTAGAAGCAGCAAAATGTCAAAAAATGAGCGATGAGATAGCGAATTTAGTAGAGCTTAGCCCCTTGGTTTATAAGGCCTTTAGCAGTACGCCTAGGACGCCTTTTGTGCCTGTATCTATCAATGCTTTTAAGCTTGATGCGCATCCAATTGGTTCAAATCAGTGGATTAGTTCACCGCTAACTGTAGCTAAGATGACAATGGCACTAGAGGCCGAAAATTGCGATAATATACTAGAAATTGGCTGCGGTAGCGGATATCAAGCGGCGATTTTGGCTAAGATCGCAAGGCGTGTTTTTAGTGTGGAGAGGATTGAGGCGTTGGCAAATTCGGCTAAATCTTTGATGAAAAATTTAGGGATAAATAATGTATTTATACGATTTGATGATGGGAATTTAGGTTGGCGAAGCTATGCGCCTTATGATAGGATTATACTTAGTTGCTTTTGCCAAAGTGTGCCTGATAGGCTATTTAATCAGCTTAAAGATGATGGAATTTTAGTCGCACCAGTAGCTAAGGATAATAAACAATATATCACACAATACAAAAAATCAAATGGCCAAATCATTAGCAAAATTCTAGATGAGTGTGTATTTGTCCCATTGCTTGATGGAACAGAGCAGAGATAAAAAAGGAGTAATATGCCAACTTTAAACTGGGTAGGAAAAGATGAGGTTTTAAGATACAATCCACCTTATCACACGCTAGAGAAAAAATATACTTTTAATGTTAAAAATAGTGATAATATGATAATCAAAAGGGGATAATCTACTCTAAAAGCCCTTCTTTTGATTTCATTGTTTATTTCTTTGTTTAGGAGATTTTTAAGTGAGAATTACAGAAAGAATATCTTTTAAATCATCTTTTGATATGGAATTTTCGGCAATCTTAACAACTACATTTTCCATTTTGGTATAATATCGATTTGGGCAATCTAAGCCATTTACTTTAGCAAAATGACAACCAAGATAAATTGCAGCTCTTTTGTTGCCATCTAAAAAAGGATGAAATTTTACACAAGAAAAAATTATATGAGTCATTTTATCCAAAAAAGTTGGATAATAATCATCATTTTGTATCTGCTCTAATGCTGAATTTAGGTATCCTATTTGAGTTTTATTGTATCTTTCTAAACCACCTATTTCACTGATTATATCATCGTGAAAATCAATAGCACATTGCAAATCAAAATAATACATTATTTATCTTTTAAACGCATAAATACGGCTCTAATTTCTGGGTCTTTTAGTTTTTCTAATCCATATTGTCTAGTTTTTTCAAACTCTTCACGAGTAATCATACGAGATGTTTCTTTATTTTTTTTCTCAATATTTTTTTGGGTATTATTTACATTATTCATTCTATCTCCTTATTAGTTTGATTATTATATATTTTCAATATTATAAAATTACTTAAATGGAAATTATATTATGGATATTTGAGCTATACACAAAAGTGGTTTAAAATTTATAATTTTTAATGTAATTTAAATGAATTTAAGCGAATTTAAAGTGATAAAAAGTGATAATTTTAATTATTAGGCAAAATTATTTATCATATTTTTAAGGAAAATTCGTGAAAAAAATCTCAAAAATCACGCTATCATTAGTTTGTGCTTCTGTTTTATTATCAGCTACAAATTCCCTAGCGCAGGCCAATGATAAGGTTTATAGCGTTATAAATCTCCATAATGCCAAAGCAGAAAATCCAAATATAGATGGCAGCGGCGTGGTGGTCGGCGTCGTAGATAGCGTCTTTAATACCAAAAATCCAATAATCCAAAATAAATTGATAAATTCGATAAATAACAGCATAGACCCAGATCGCTTCGCTGGTGGTGATAAGATTACTATGCTTCATGGCACTCAAGTATCATCTCTCATAGTGGGTAATAGTAGCGATCTAATGGGCGTGGCAAATGGTGCGACATTCTACGGCCTAGCATATCTAAATCCAAGCCCATTATACACAGGCGATATAAAAGCCGATATCCAAAAGATGATAGATAGTGACGTAAAGGTGATAAATCATAGCTATGTTAGCAATGGATTTGCTCTTATAAATCGCAAATGGGGCAATGGCCTAGAGGCTATAGCCCCAAATAGCCAAAATAGCAGCGCTATAAGCTATGATGAATTCCAAAAGCTCACACAAAGTGATATAAGTTTGCAAAGGGCTCAAGCCTTAGCTGAACTATCTAAAGAGCAAGGGATATTAAATATCGTTGGCGTAGGAAATGATGGTTTTAGCTCACCTAGGGCGAATTCTGTTTTGCCAAGTTATGATGAGAGCTATCGTGGGCTTTTGACTGTTGGGGGCTTGAACGCTGATAAAATCACTATCCAAAATGACAAGATAACAATCGGTGGAATCACTGATGATGAGTGGAAAGCCGCAGCCGATAAATGGAGCCAAGGCACAGGCAATAAAAAAAGCGGAATAATCCTAAATGAGCTAATTAATAAGCAAGGGATCTATACTTATAGCAATTTTTTTGCTGGATCAGCCTCGCTTTATGGTATTATGGCACCGGCTCAAAACATAGTAACAGCTAATGGTAGATATGGCTATACATATTATGATGCTAATAATGGGTATAAAGAACAAACAGACCTAACCACCACTATCACAGATTCTGGGACTAGCTTCGCTGCGCCACTTGTGAGCGGGGTGGCGGCTTTGGTAGAGCAGAAATTTCCATTTTTAAATGGCTCACAAATCAGCGATATTTTGCTAACTACGGCTAATAAAAATGTAGAGACTCCAAAATTGGTAGTAACCAAAAATGTCGGCAAAACTGGCTTGTCTGAATTTTATAGCATTTTTTATATTGGTCATGAAGTGCCAACAAATGGTAGCGGTATAGACTGGGAACAAGTCAAAAAAGATTTAGTAGCAGCTGGATTTAAATCAAGCCAAAATGATGAAAGCATAGCAAACTATATAATAGAACATTTGTTAAAAAGCGATGCCGATGCTAGCAGTGGTCTCAAAGCAAATTCGGTAGCAGTGATGAAACTAAGCAAAGAAGATTTCATAGGTAGTGGTATCTTGGATGCTAGTAAGGCTCTAAATGGCTTAGCAGCACTAAATATAAATCGCCTAAATCCTAGTGATATACAGAATTTTGATAATAAATATTATGGATTTTATACCATCGATACAAATGGGCTAAATGGCACCTTCACAAACAGTATAGATGAGATAAAATGGGATGATAAATACCATCTAAATGACGCTATAAACTCTCTTAAAAGTGATAATAGAGTAAATGCGGATTTACCTGCTTTACAAGCTGGATTTATAAAAACTGGCGATGGGAAATTGAAATTTAGCCAAAATACTCTAAATTATTCTGGTCCTACGATAGCTCGTGGCGGGATTTTAGAATTTGATAGAGTAACAGCGAATAATTCGGCTCTCTATGCTGATAATGGCGGTCAAATCCTAATATCAGGCGAAACTAACGCTAAACAAAATTTATACGCTATCAATGGCGGTTTAGCCACGATATCAGGCACTCTAGCTAGTGGCGATGTGTTTGCTAGAAATGGCGGTATAATAGGCGGAAATGGAACAATAGCCAAAAATCTCACCAATGAAAGCGGTATTGTGATGCCTGGTGGCGCCGGGCAAATCGGCGTTTTAAATGTAAATGGCACATATACCCAAAACCAAAATGCAAGCCTACACATAAATTTTAATAACCAAGCAAACTCCGATATCATCGCTATAAACTATGATATCAAGGGCGGAAATTTGGTTTATATCCCGCTTAGTGGGGAGTTTTTCAAAACTGGGCAAGAGATTAAAATTGATTTTGATAAGCTTAGTGAGAATGGAAATTTAGATAAATTTACTAATATCTCAGTCCTAGGTACAAGCACTTTAAATTTTAAACTAAAAGACAATAATACAATAATATCAAGTGAAAATACCAACAATTCTGGAAACCAATCTGGCAACCAATCTGGCAACCAAAACAACAATTCCGGCAATCAAAACAACAATTCCGGCAACCAATCTGGCAACCAAAACGACAATTCCGGCAACCAATCTGGCAACCAAAACAATAATTCTGGAAATCAATCTGGCAACCAATCTGGAAATCAATCTGGCAACCAATCCGGTAACCAAAACAACAATTCCGGCAACCAATCCGGCAACCAATCTGGAAATCAAAACAACAATTCTGGCAACAATTCCGGTAACCAATCTGGCAACCAATCTGGAAATCAAAACAACAATTCTGGCAACCAAAACAACAATTCCGGTAACCAATCTGGAAATCAATCCGGTAACCAAAACAACAATTCTGGAAACCAAAACAACAATTCTGGAAACCAATCCGGTAACCAAAACAACAATTCTGGAAATCAATCTGGAAATCAATCTGGCAACCAAAATAATGAAAATACCAACAATTCTGGAAACCAATCTGGCAACCAATCCGGTAACCAAAACAACAATTCTGGAAATCAATCTGGAAATCAATCCGGTAACCAAAACAACAATTCTGGAAATCAATCTGGAAATCAATCCGGTAACCAAAACAACAATTCCGGTAATAGCAACACTATAATAGTAGAAATAAAAGAAGATGCCTATAAACCTACAAACTCTTCACAAGCGACAAACTTGGCAGTATCTAAGTCATTGATACAGATTAGAAATTCAGCGAATTTAAGCCCAAAATATCAACAATTCTTTGGAGAATTAGATACAACAAGCAATAATCGTAAAAAAGAAATTCTATCAAGTGTAAATTCAAAAGATATCTCAAGATCCGCAGGAGAAGCTGCGACCTTCACAGGTAGAACTTTAGGCCAACAAACATTGCCATTTGCAACTCTTCAAAGTGGCGCTACAAAGGTCGCTACTATAGCTAAGAATTCGAAATTAGCTCTCATAAATAGCGATATGACTGATAGTATGGTCTATGATATCTTAGAGAGTTATAACGCAGCTTTGAGTAAAAGCGAGATTTTCAGTAGGGTTTCATACTCATATTTCAAAGGCGATGACTATAATATCGATACATATTCTGTGAATTTAGGTACCAACAAATGGGTAAGCGATGATGTTAAATTGGGTGCGTTTTTGAACTATTCTCACCAAAAAGGGGATTATGGATTCTCAGATATTACAAGCAAGTTAATATCTGTGGGTTTGGCTGGTTTAAAAGATTTTGGCGATTTTAATTTAATAGCTAGCGTGGATGTCGGTATGGGATTTAATGATACTAGTCGTTATATCCTAACCTCAAGTGATGAGCTAAAAGCCGATTATAATAGCTATTTTGTCTCAACTGGGCTTGGTCTATCAAAAGATTTTGAGATAAATGATAGCTTTGTTTGGACGCCGATATCTATGCTAAATTATATATATACTAAGCAAGATGGATTTGAAGAGAGTGGCGGTATATTGGCTAAGGGGTATAAAGATATATCTATAAATAGCTTAAATTTAAGTCTAGGTGGCAATATAGCTTACAATATAGCTACTCAAAACAATCTTTTTGCTACTTTAAATGGCTTTGCTTTTTATACAAGGCGATTAAATAGCGATAGTTTTAGTAGTACAGAGTATTTTGTAGATGCTAAAAATAATCTTTGGACACAAACAACTAAGCTAAATACCGATAGTGTCTATTTTGGTGCTGATGCTAATATCGAAAAGGGTAATAAATTTATAAACTTTTTAGTCTCAAGCGAGATAACCAAAGATACACATAGTATAAATACTGCTATTAGGGCTGGGATTAGATTTTAAGAGTGAAATTATAATTTTATGAAAAGCAATAAGTGGAGAAATTTAGCGATAAATTATAAAAATTTATCGCTACCGGCCTTTAAGCCTAGAAAACAAAATTTAATATCCGCTGATCTATATAAAAATATAATTTATCGCTATTTTGATGAGTTTAAATTTATAAACCAAAATATAGATAAATTTGATGAGTTTATCAAGATGAGTATCGAGACTCTAAAAATCATAGCAAATATAGACAAAATCATCCCCACACAATACAAAAAATCAAATGGCCAAATCATTAGCCAAATTTTAGATGAGTGTGTATTTGTCCCATTGCTTGATGGAACAGAGCAGAGATAAAAAAGGAGTAATATGCCAACTTTAAACTGGGTAGGAAAAGATGAGGTTTTAAGATACAATCCACCTTATCACACGCTAGAGAAAAAATATACTTTTAATTCTAAAAATGATACAAGCGAAAATATGATAATCAAAGGCGATAATCTACTTGCTCTAAAAGCCCTTTTGCCACAATACGAAAATAAAATTAAATGTATTTACATAGACCCGCCATATAACACCGGCAATGAAAACTGGGTATATAACGACAATGTAAATAGCCCAAAAATCAAAAAATGGCTAGGCGAAGTGGTAGCAAAGGACGACCTTTCACGGCATGATAAATGGCTATGTATGATGCTGCCACGCCTTAAGCTACTTCATAGGCTTTTAAGCGATGATGGCGTGATTTTTATCTCAATAGATGATAATGAAATGGCAAATTTAAAATTGCTTTGTGATGAAGTCTTTGGTGGTGGGGGATTTTTAGCTAATATAATTTGGGAAAAATCTTATTCTCCGATAAACTTAAAAAAACATTTTTCAAATTCACACGATTAAAATATCTTAAATGCTAAATGTAATGGCTTACAAAGAAGCGATGAGGCAAACAGTAGATACTCAAATCCAGATAACGACCCAAGAGGTGTATGGAAAAATGCCTGCTTATATGTAGGTCCAAGAGTTGAAGAAAATGTGTATCCTGTAACATCGCCTACTGGAAAAGTTTTTTATCCATCTAGTGGATATAGCTGGTTGTTTTCGCAAGAACGATTTAAGGAAATGCTAGATGATAATAGAATTTATTTTGGTGTAAACGGAAATAATGCACCTTCGTTAAAAAGATTTTTGAGTGAAGTTAAACAAACTGTTACGCCTATGACTATTTGGAAATATACAGAAGTTGGTCATTCTCAGGATGCTACTAAAAATTTAAAAAGTATTTTTGATGGAAATGCTGTTTTCGACTATCCAAAATCAGTAGATTTATTGAAAAGATGTTTTGAATTATACGCCGATAAAAATTCCATTATACTAGATAGCTTTGCTGGGTCTGGAACTACTGCGCATGCTGTTTTGGAGCTAAATAAAAAAGATGGTGGAAATCGTAAGTTTATTTTAGTAGAAATGGAAGACTATGCTGAGAATATCACAGCTGAGCGTGTAAAGCGTGTGATAAAGGGCTATGGCAAAGAGCCAGAGAATTCCGCTACTGGTGGGGATTTTAGCTTTTATGAGCTTGGAGATAGGCTGCTGCTAGAAAATGGCAATCTAAATGAAAACATAAGCATAGAAAAAATAAGAGAATATATCTATTTTAGCGAGACAAAAGAAAAATGCGAACAAAACGATAGCGATTTTTTAGGTGAGTGTAATGGAGTGACTTATTATTTTATCTACAAAAAAGATGACATAACTACACTAGATTTTGAGTATTTAGCAAAGTTAAAAAAGGCTAGTAGTTATGTGATTTATGCTGATGTATGTGTGCTTAGTGATGAGACTATGATGAAATACAATATAACTTTCAAAAAAATTCCAAGAGATATTAAAAAGGTGTAAAAATGGAGCTAAAATCATATCAAAAAAAGGCTATAAATGATTTAAAAAGCTATTTGGAGTGTTTAGATAGCTATGGTATAAAAGAAGGCTGGAATAAATACTGGCGAGACATGGGTGTAAATGCTGGTAAATACCACGACAAAATAAAAGCTGTGCCAAATATCTGTGCCAAAGTGCCAACCGGTGGAGGTAAGACTTTTATAGCTTGTGCTAGCATAAAAGTAATAAGCGATGTAATATCAAAAATAGATAAAATATTTGTAATATGGCTAGTGCCAAGTGAAGCAATACTAACTCAAACCCTAAAAAATCTAAAAAACCCTAAACACCCTTATAGAGAGCGTTTAAACGCTGATTTTAATAGCGATGTAGAGATTTTTAGCTCAAATGATTTGCTAACTAAGCTAAATAAAAGTAATCTAAAAAGCCTAAATATCGCAGTTTTAAGCTTTGCTAGTTTAAGAATAAACAATAAAGAAATGCGCAAAATGTATCAACAAAATGGCTCCTTGCTTGATTTTGATAGTTTTTTAGATGATAGAGAAAACCTAGAAGATGTAGAAAAATTAAGCGTAATAAATGTAATAAGAAATTTTAAGCCAATAGTGATAGTAGATGAGAGCCATAACGCAAAGAGTGATTTAAGCATTGAAATGCTTGAAAATTTAAACGCTAGTTTTATTTATGAGCTTACTGCCACACCAAAGGATAGCTCAAATATCATACACTACACAAACGCTATGGAGCTAAAACAAGAAAATATGGTAAAACTACCAGTATTTTTATGTAACTTTGTAAATGTGGCAAGTGTCATAGAAAATGCAATAAGCTTACAAAATAGACTAGAAGCAATAGCAAAAAATGAAAATTCTAATTTACGACCAATAGTACTATTTCAAGCACAAAGTGGAGCAAATGAAGATGCGCAGACTTTTGAGAAACTAAAAAATAAGCTAGTAAATATCGGTATAGAAAAAGAGCAAATAGCTATAAAAACTGCTAAAATCAATGAGTTAAATGGAATTGATTTATCACATAAAGATTGTAAAATACGCTATATCATCACTATAAATGCGCTAAAAGAAGGCTGGGATTGTCCTTATGCGTATACTTTAGCTAGTATTGCTAATAAAAACTCTACTGCTGATGTAGAACAGCTAATAGGTAGAGTATTAAGGCAGCCAAACGCTAGAAAATACACAAATCAAGAATTAAATGTAAGCTATGTGCTTACTTGCTCAAATGACTTTGAAAGAACCGCTAAAAGTGTGATAGCTGGATTAAATGGAGCTGGGTTTAGTAAAGATGATTATAGGCAAAAGGATTTTAGAGAGCTAGAAGAGATGGCAGAAAAGCCACAAGAGCTAAAAGATATCCTTGAATATGCTAACAATGAAAATGATAGCGATGAAGATAAAAATAGTGAATTTTTATCTGCTGATGTTAATGCCCAAAATATCGCAAAAAATATAGAGTTAGGAAATAAAACTAACGATATACTCAAAAATGCTAAAACACAGGCTAATGAATACGATAAAGAAGTAGAGAAAACTTCATCAAATTTGGATTATTTTGGAGATTTAGAAGTGAAAGCTAGTAAGATAAAATTTGAAGTAGAAAAAATACCGCAATTTGTAAAGCTTTTGCCTAGTGGCTCTATTTTATTTGAAGAATTAAATAGTAAGGTGCTAGAAAAAGAAGATTTAGAAAAAGATTTTAAATTAGCAGATAAGGATATACAAATCAATTTTGACTTAGCAGAAGGCAGTATTTTTGAAGTAGATTTAAGCAAAGATGATAATTTGCCAAAATATAAAAAAGTATCACAAATGCAAAGAGAGTATTTTAAGCAGTATCTAAAAACAAAAAATGATGAAACTAGAATTCGCCAAAGTATAAATTTGATTTTTGATAAGCTAAGAAATGATAATGCTTTAAACGAAAATGATTTAAAAACTATATAGAGCGTATAGTAAATAATCTAAGCGATGAAAGAAAAGCAAAATTATTAGATGAAATAGACGCATACACAATAAAAATAAAAAATAAAATTAAAGAGCTAAAAAGTGAATATAGAGAAAAAGTATTTTATGATTTGCTAAATAAAGGCAATATTAAAATAGAAAATACTTTTAGTTTTGAGCCAACAATACAAGCTTCTAAACTAAGCTCTTTGCGTGATAAATCCCTATATGAAGAAGAAATAGATAATTTAAACTCACTAGAAAATAGGCTTTTAACCGAAATCGTATCATTAGATAACATAAAATGGTGGCATAGAAATAAAGATATGAAACCTGGATTTTGTATAAATGCTTTTATCAATCATTACCCAGATTTTATAATTTGCACCGAAAATGAAAATATCATAATGGTAGAAGTAAAAGGCGATGATAGAACAAATGATGATAGCAAGACAAAGCTCAAATTAGGCTCAAAGTGGGCGGATAAAGCTAGGGATAAATATTTTTATTTCATGGTGTTTGAAAATAGTAAAATTGAAGGCTCTTTACTCGTAGATGAGTTTATTGATACTATAAAAGAGTTGTGATATTTAAATTTCGCCATATTTGTAAATTTATTTAAGAGTTTTATACTCTTATTTAATATTTTAGGCTATAATTTCAAATCTCAAATTTAATCAAAGGATAAAATATGTTAGAGTTAAGAAACCTACCATTTGACCCAAATTCCAACGCAGTAGTGAGTAAAGAAGCCTGTGATTATCACCATGGCAAACACCACCAAACATATGTAAATAATTACAATAATCTAACAAAAGATAGCGACCTAGCTAAAGCTAGTCTATTTGATGTACTTGTAAATTCACAAGGCGGATTATTTAATAATGCTGCGCAAGTGTATAATCATGATTTTTACTGGGATTGTATAGCGAAAAAAAGCGATAAAAGCAGTGAGCTTGAAGCAGCTTTAAAAAGCGATTTTAAAGACTTTAAAGCTGAATTTATCAGCTCTGCTACAACTCTATTTGGCTCAGGCTGGACATGGCTAGTTTATAACCCAGCTACAAGCAAACTAGAGATTAAAAATACTTCAAATGCCGCTACTCCAGTAACTGATGGATTAGTGCCACTACTTGTAGTTGATGTATGGGAACACGCATATTATATAGATAGTCGCAATGCTCGTCCAGCTTATTTAGAAAAATTTTATGAAAATATCAATTGGGATTTTGTAAGCACAGCGTATGAGTGGGCTAAAAAAGAGGGATTAAACTCAGTTAAATTCTACATCGATGAGCTTCATCCAGTAGCTAGTTGCTGCGGACATTGCGGTTGTAATTAATCATTTTAAATACTAAATTTGGCTAGAATCATAGCCAAATTTAGCTAGAAAATAGATAAAAATTTATTTTTATCACAAAGATGGTAAAGCCATTATATATTATTTGAGATTTAGCTCCAACTTTGCTGGAGCTAAAAATTTAAAATTATTTATCACTTTTGCAAGCAAGATCGCAATATATAACAAATTTAAATCTTTTTCTCCCATGCAAGTGCTGAGGCGATTATAGTCTCTAGATTATCCTTTTTAGGCTTCCAAGATGTAAGATTTCTAAGCTTAGATGAATCTGCTATAAGCACAGCAGGATCGCCTAAGCGTCTTGGCGCATCTATTACTTCAAAATCCACACCGCTTATTTTCTTAGCAGTATTTATAACCTCAAGTACGCTAAATCCATGCCCATATCCGACATTAAAGATATCACTATCATTGCTATTTAAATAATCTAAAACCGCTAAATGTGCACTAGCAAGGTCTTCGATATGAATATAATCTCTAATACAAGTTCCATCTTTAGTATCATAATCACGCCCAAAAATACTCATATTTGCTCTTTTGCCAGTTATTGTTTGTGTAGCAACTTTAATTAAATGAGTTGCGTTTGGATAGTTTTGACCGATTAAAGAGTCGCTTGAAGCGCCTGCGACATTAAAATATCTTAAAATTCCATACTTAAATTTGCTATTTGCAGCGGCTGCGTCTTTTAAAATTTGCTCACTCATTAGCTTTGATGTACCATATGGATTTATAGGATTTTGTGGGCTATTTTCACATACTACTCCATCTTTTGGCTCACCATAAGTTGCAGCTGTAGAGCTAAATATAAACTTCTCTACGCCAAATTCCACCGCAAGATTAATAAGATTTGCTGTATTTGCAGTATTGTTTAGATAGTATTTTAATGGATTTTGCATACTCTCAAACACCTCTATATACGCAGCAAAATGTATAATAGCATCAAATTTATGCGAAGCAAAAATCTCTTTAAGATGAGCAGTATCAGCTAAATCGCATTTGATAAAATCAAATTTGCCTACACTCTCAAGCGCTACTAATGCATCTTGCGAACCACTATAAAAATTATCAATGACAGTTATCTTATCAGCTGCACGCTCCAATAAAGCTTTTAATACATGCGAACCAATATATCCAGCTCCGCCAGTTATCAAAATATTCATTTCTACTCCTTAAATTTGCGATATTATAGCCAATTTAATTCTCATCTTGACTATAAATTTTTAAAATAAATTTCTTTTTATCCTTATAAAAATATGCTGGATACTCATCATTGCTAGCAATTCTTAATTGATTAAAAAGCTCATTTAAGCTTAAATTTGGATCAAGCTGACTATCTTTTGGACTGCGTTTTGGGTAAAATGTACGCTCTCCTATTTGTTTGATTGGAGTTAGATTTTTATAATTTATTATAAATTTCAAACTCATCTCAATACACATATTAGCTTGTAACTCTCTAAGCTCATCATTTAACTCTAGGCCGCTTAATTTCAAAGTCTCCTTAAGATAGTAATCTCCGCTATCAACGCCACTATCAGCCTCAAAAAGAGTAAAAACTATATCATTTTTACCTTCTAAAATCTGCCAAAACATTGGCGACCAGCCACTACCTCTTGGTAAATCAGAAGCATGAATAACAATATTATGGCGATTTTTAATCAAAAACTCTTTATCAATTATTCTATGATAACTAAGTATAAAAACAACATCATAACCACTAATTCGTTCATGAAAATTATAAATTTGGCTATCAAATCTACGATGTCTTAATAGATCTTGCAATTTTAATGCATATGGCTCAAACCATTGATTAGCTGTAGTAAGAATTGCAATCTTCATGCCAAGAGCCTTTCTTGGCAAAAAATAGGTATATTAAGCCCTACCCCCCCCCACTGGCGGCTAAAATATACCATATCTTTATCCTTTTTAATTATATTAAATTCAAATTTTTTATAAAGCGTTATAGCTCTTAAATTATCCATAAAAGCTTTAGCCAAAATCTCTTTAACACACAGCCTATTAAACGCATAATCTACAACCACTTCCATAAGTAAATCGCCCATACCACGCAAATCTGGACTAGCATATATCCCAAATTCACAAGAGCCTTTAGAGATATTTACAAATGAGATCACTCCAATTGCTAAATCATCTTTATAAGCTAAAAAATATATTTTATCATTAGAACTACTAAGAGTATCTATAAATCTTATATGCTCATTCCACTCTATACTTTTATTTATCATATATCTAGCAATTTTAGGGTTGTTTCGCCAATTATAAATCATCTTTATCTCTTTAGTATCTAAGCTAGTAAAATTGACAAGCTTTATACCATTAATCAAGCTTTCTAGCATCTATCTCCTCGCTTTTATCAACCCAACCATACTCGCACCACTCTAGTTTTTCATTATCGATATTTTTAAATTTCCTATCACACTCCCATTTGCCCATACCTAGCATTCGCATCGTCTGACCATATCTGTAGCCCTCTTTTTGCTCTTTTGTTTTTGGCTCATATAGTATTAGCGCATTTAAGCTAACGATCAATACGCATAAAAATATAATTTGTTTCATCTATTCACCTCTTTTAATTCGTAAAAATACTGGAAATCTTGGCTTATTATTATTGGTTATATTTTGAAATTTATATGTGATTATGGTGCCTATTTTTGGGGGATTTTTTCGTATTTCATCACTAAATCCAGATCCAATTTTAAATTTAATTTTACTAAAAATATCTACACAATCTACTGAACCCATAGCACCTTCATACTTGCCTTTACCATTATTTATAGCTACTATTTGACACTCACTATCATGCCACTTTTTTAATTTTAGTATTTTATCGTTTCGGCCACTTATATATGATGCATTTGGATCACGAACTACTATACCTTCGCCACCTTTGCTTACAATCTCATCTAAAAAGGCAAAAGCATGAATATTGTTTTGAATATAAGTTTGCTTTACAACTTTTATAAAATTACTTGGATTTAGGCTTAAAAACTCTTCTAAATAGGCCATTTTATCACTTAAATTTCCATCAAATTTAGGTAGATCAAATACCATATACTTAATATTTTGCCATGCTTTAATATCAGGATTTTTATCTAGTACTATAGAAGCAATTAGCTCAAACTCTCCTCTATTGCTCCACAGCTCTCCATCAAGTGCAAAATCTGGCAATTGAGCTATAAAGCTAGATGGTGCATTAATTATATTACCATTACGACTTTTTAACTCCTTGCCATCCCAAATAGCACGCACGCCATCATATTTTTCGCTCATCATCCATCCAGTTAGATTTTCATCTTTATACTCTTTAAGAAGCATTACAGAAGAAAAAGCACTAGAACAAACTAGCCAAATTAATAAACATATCCTAATCATCTACGCCCTAATCTATCAAGTTCATTTTTTATATATCTATCAAATACTATGCTATAACTCATATCTGATTTTTGGGTGTTTAGATACTCATTCATCAAGCTTAAATAATTAGCATAATCATCTAAATTTAACCTGCCACGCAATAATTCATATTTTAAAAATAACCAATATGTATTTAGCGTATCAGATTCACAATATTCATCAATTTTATCTTGCTCTCCATTATAGTATAAGTTCATCACCTCATCGCCACAAATATCATATTTACCAGGCAGATTTAAACTAGCACAAAGCAGATCTAGTTTTAGCCCGCTTACAGCCTTAAAATCGCTAATATGATCAAGCAAATCAAGATGAAAAACTCCATCATACCTACTTCTATAATTGCACCATTTATCCTTGCCATTAGCCCTATCATTGGTGTTAAAATACTCACTAGCTTCTATATTATAACGCATCGCTCTTATCATCAGCATAGGTAGATCAAAGCCTCTACCATTATAACTTACAAGTCTAGGATTATGCTCATTTATAAATTTAATAAATTCAGCTATTTTTTTCTCTTCACTATCTCCAGCAATTGTAGATACTCTTTTAAATCTACCAAACTCATCAGCTATTACTGCACTAATAGTTACTACTTTATGAAAACAAACTGGCAAAAACTCACTTCCACTTTGCTCTTTTTGCGCCTCAAGTGCCATTTGTGCTACACTCTTATCATCACCTTCATAACCATAAGCCTCTCTTAAAGAATCACAATCAGGCACAGTCTCACAATCAAATACACATATATAACCGCTCATAAATTACCAACTTTTAATCAAATTTAGATAAAATAATAGCAAAAAATCTTGGAAAATTAGTTGAAAATAGCAATTATTAGACTCTCAGCTCTTGGTGATATAGTTCATACAAGCATTGTTGTGCAATTTATCAAAAAGCATTTTAAAGATGCTAAAATTAGCTGGTTTGTAGATGAAAAATTTAGTAGTATTGTTCATCTTTTAGATGGCGTTGATGTTATCACACTTCCTTTAAAGGATAAAAAATTTATTAAAAGTTTTAAAATTCTTAGAGAATTTAGTAATCATTTTGATCTTATTATAGATTTTCAAGGCCTTATAAAATCAGCCCTTGTAGCTAAAGTTTTAGGTAGCAATATAGCTGGATTTGATAAAAATAGCATAAAAGAGCCACTAGCTTCTATATTTTATAAGAGTAAGTTTAAAATTGATTATAATGAGAATATTATAAGGCGAAATTTGGCTCTTGCTAGCGCTGCTTTGGGCTTTAGCTTTAATGATAATGATATCAAGCAAAAATCTGCTTGTTTCATCTCAAATATAAAGCCTAAACCATCTAAAACTATTTTAATAGCACCATTTGCAAGCGAAATGAGCAAATGCTATGATAAGTTTAATGAAGTTATAAATTTGCTAAAAGATTATGAGATTAATATCATATCAGCAAATGCTAAAGAGTATGAACTTGCTAGTAAAATTGCTTATAATACCCATGCTAAAGTACTTAGTCCTATGAGTTTATCTAAGGTAATAGATTTTATGCAAAGCGTAGGACTTGTAATTGGCAATGATAGCGGTATAACTCATCTAGCTTGGGCTCAAAATAGAGCTAGTATCACTCTTTTTGGAAATCGACCAAGCCATAGAAATAGCTTTATCACGCCTATAAATCATACTATTGATACAGGCAAAAAAATCGATGCAAGAAATATAGATAAGAGCGATTACTGCATAAATGAGATATCACCAATTAATATAGCAAATTTAGCAAAAAATATTTTAAATTCTGAGCTTTTAAATGGTTGATTTTTTATATTTATGGCTATATTATATGCTTAGATTTATCGCAATCTACACTCCAAAAGCTATTCAAAATATATTTTTTGATCTACTTGCAAAATGCTTTTATAAATTTGATAAAAAACATACAAATATAATGCGAATTAATCTAAAAATGTGTAAATTTGAGAATATAGAAGAGATTATTTTACAAACTTATCGCAATTTTGCTCACTTTGGCGTGGAGTTTTTACGCAATCAAAATAGCACAAAAGAGCAAATTTTATCTAAAGTTGAATTTAAAAATGCTCAAATTTTAGATAAATTCAAAGATCGTCCAATTATCATCACCACTGCACATTATGGCAATTGGGAGCTTTTTAGCCTTGCGATGGCAGCTAAATTTGGCCCTGTAAGCATTGTAGGTAGAAACCTTGATAGTCCTGTGATGGATAGAATTTTAAGCAAAAATAGAAGTAGATTTAATATAGAAGTAATTCCTAAAAGTGGTGGTGCAAGAGCGATTATGAAAGCATTGCAAAATAGAAGGCTTCTTGGCATTTTAGTTGATCAAAATGTAGATATTAGAGATGGAGTAGAGTGTGAGTTTTTTTCTAATCGTATCTCGCACACACATGCTGCTAGTATCTTTGCTACTAAGCTTAATGCAATAATAATCCCAGCTTTTATCAAAAGAGTTGGCGATAAAAATGAGATTAGCTTTTATGACCCAATAGATATCAATCAACTAAATGGCGATAAAATCAAACAAGCCACACAAGCCCAAAGTAGCGCTACTCAAGATATGATAAAAAGCAAGCCAGATGAGTACTTTTGGATGCATAAGAAATTTAAACAGTTCTACCCAGAGATTTACAAATGAAAATTTTAATTATTAAATTTAGATTTATAGGCGATGTGCTTTTAACTACGCCATTAGTTGCTAATCTTAAAACCCATTATCCTAATGCTTCTATACACTTTGCTTTAAATCAAGGAACTCAAGCAGTAATACAAAATAATCCACAAATTGATAAAATCCATATCTATGATAGAGGCACTATTAAAAAATCTAATATATTTAAGCGAATTTGGCTTGAGTTAAAATACGCCTTAGAGTTAAGAAAAGAGAAATTTGATATAGTAATAAATACTGAAACTAGCGATCGTGGGATATTCTTAGCTAAATTTAGCGGAGCTAAAACCATAGTATCACGCAAAGGAACAAACCAAATTCTAAACAAACTCATAACTCACGAATCCAAATCAAACGGCCATATCGTAATGCAAAATTTATCTGCCATTAATGCTTTGGGTAAAGATATTATCACTACTAAAGTAAATTTATATTTTAATAATTATGATTTAAATTTACCAGATTATTTTATCCATATTCATCCTATGGCTAGGTTTGATTATAAGTGTTTAAGCAATGAAGCAGTAGCTAAAATTATTGATTTTTGCGAAATTGAGCTAGATAAAAGAGTTGTGCTAACCTGTGATAAAAATCCAAATGAGATAAGCAAAATGAAAAATATCTTATCACTTTGTAGCTCAAACCCAATTGTATTTATGGGAAATTTAAGCTTAGATGAAGTGGCATTTTTAAGCTCTAAATCAAAGCTATATATCGGTACTGATACTGCTATAATGCATATGGCTGCAGCCAATGATGTGCCGTGTATAGCTATTTTTGGGCCTAGTTATACATCTGCTTGGGGTCCATGGGATAATTCAAAATCCAAAAGCCTCTATCAAAGCAAAGGAGGGATTCAAAAAATGGGTATTCACACTGTAATTCAAAATAATTTAAAGTGCGTCCCATGCGGTCTAGAAGGGTGCAATAATTCTGGTGTGAGTGAATGCTTAAATAGTTTAGATATTAACTGGATAAAAAATGAAATAAAAAACCATTTTATTACACAAAGTCAACAAAATTTAAATAAATAAACCAATTTATAAGCCTAGCTATGTTAAAATCAAAAAATGAAAAATATATCAATCTTAGAAATAAGCTTTTCTAGCAAAAATCAGAGGTTTATCGAGCGCTTAAAAGCTGCTTTAAATTCGCTTAAATATACTACTATATCTAAAAATTATAGTGGCATTAAAGCTAAAACTAGCCTACTGGGGCCGCTTAAAATCAATAATATAGCCAAAAAGCAAAAGGGCAATGAGTTTTATATCTGTTTAGATAGATTTGATAGTGCTGATATATATTTAGCCAATGATGGTGTACAAAAAATTTATAAAAAGCTTTATAAATTTTGGTTTTTAAGCTTTTCAAATTTCATCGCTGGTCAAATTGAGAAAAAATGCGTCCAAAACGCTACTAAAATTATAGCAAATTCAAATCTAACTCGCTTTGGATTAGAGACTGTTTATAATCTAGACCCAAATAAATTAGTTACTATTTATCCAGGAATCACACCTCCAATTCAAATCCAAAAAGGCAGAGCCAAGATGCGTTTATGTAATGAGCTTGGGCTTAATATGGAATTGCCAATTATACTATTTGTATCAGATAATTTTAGGATTGATGGAGCTGGGGAATTTATTGAGCTTTTAAGTCGTTTGGAGACCAAGGTAAATGCACTTATTATCGGTAGCGATAAAGCTGTTTTAAAATATAGAAAAATTGCCCAAAATCTTGGTGTTACAGTTATTTTCCGTCCATCTCAAACTATAATGAATCACTACTATGAAGCAGCTGATATATTTGTTTTGCCATCGCATTATAACTCATTTAGCAATCAACTCTTAGAAGCACTTAGCTATGGTTGTGCGTGTTTTACTACTGAACAAAATGGAGCTAGTGAGATTTTAGGTAGTGAGTTTATTATGAAGGATGCTAGTGATCAAAGTATAGATGAATATATAAATCTTTTGCTAACAGATCATGATCTACTTTTAGAGATTTCAGGGCAAAATAGCGAATTAGCACGTGAATTTAGCGTTGAAAAGAATCTAAATGAAATTCTAAAGGTTATTGGTGAGAGTATTCATTGAGTTGCCAACATGGCTTGGCGATGGGGTAATGAGTAGTGCTGCTATTGCAAATATTAGGGCAAATTTTAAAGATACAAAATTAACATTTTTTGGCTCTGCGGCTAGTACAGCTCTATTTGCTAATCTTGGCGATATTATAATAGATGAGTCCAAAAAATCCAAATTTCGCCTAGCATATCTATATAAATTAGCCAAATCCCAGCCTAAATTTGATGCATTTATCAGCTTTAGAAGTCATCTAGCCTCAAAGGCTTTGGCATTTTTTATTCACGCTCCAAAAAGTGGAGTATATAGGCCAATTAATAAAAATGACCATTTAGTAGTTGATTATCTAAATTTTAGTTCAAAAGCCCTTAATATTGGTATTTTAACCAATGAAATGGAGTTAAGCTTTACCCCACAAATTTATACTAGGCCGACTCTAGGGCTAAATCCAGGCGCAACATATGGAAGTGCTAAAAGATGGTATCCTAGCTATTTTGCTCAGGTTGCTATGGAGTTAGCAGATAAATTTGATATTTTGATTTTTGGTGGAAATGGCGAGATAGAGATTTGTGATGAGATTAGCTATATTTTGACTAAAAGCGGTATATCGCATATAAATCTTTGTGGTAAAACTAGTATAAAAGAGTTAGCTAGTTATATTGCTGGACTTGGGCTTTTTATTACTAATGATAGCGGACCAATGCATATCGCAGCTGCTTTTAAGGTGCCAACAGTTGCACTATTTGGCCCAACTAACTTTACTAGAACTAGCCCATATAATAACCCAAAAGCAAGACTAGCACATCTAAATTTGCCATGTATGCCATGTATGAAAAGAGTCTGTCCGCTAGGCTCTCATGAGTGTATGAAAGAGCTAAAACCAGCCCTTGCATTAGAGCTAGCTAGACAAATTATATAATTTAAACTCAAAACGCTCCATCTACTGCAGCGCAAATAGTGTGAATTATTAAGATATGCATCTCTTGAATTCTAGCTGTATCATTAGAAGGCACAACTACATTTATATCACATAACTCATTCATTGCTCCACCATCTCTGCCACTTAATCCTATGGTTTTAATGCCCTTTTGTTTTGCAATCTCAAATGCTTTTAATACATTTTTGCTATTACCGCTTGTACTTATACCTATTAGTAAATCTCCGCTATTTCCTACGCCACTAAGCTGTCTTGCAAAAATTTCATCATATCCATAGTCATTACCAATTGCAGTAAGCGCTGAAGTATCAGTAGTTAATGCAATTGCTGGAAGAGAAATTCTCTCGCTCTTATATCTACCAGTTAGTTCTGCTGCAAAGTGTTGTGCATCAGCTGCGCTTCCTCCATTACCACAAATTAAAATTTTATTTGAGTTTTTTAGCGTTGCTACTACTGTATTTGCTACACTCATCACCGCTTCATCTATGGACAAAACTCTATTTGCCACCTCTAAATGTGCTTTTAATTCATCTGTAAATATACTCATTTTAGCCTCTTATTTTTTGATTTTTTCTATTATTTTTGTGGTGCTTTTGCCCTCAATAAACTCTATTAACTCAACTCTTTTAGCAAATTCACTACCTACTATCTCTTTGTCTTTATAGTCTGCACCTTTTACTAATATATCAGGTTTAATTGCTTTGATTAACTCATGTGGAGTTAGCTCATCAAATATCACGACAAAATCGACAAACTCCATCGCACACAACATCGCAGCCCTATCATATTGCACATTTACTGGCCTATCTTTGCCTTTTAACTCTCTTACTGAATTATCTGAATTTAATCCTACTACTAATATATCGCCAAGCATTTTAGCCTTTTGCAAGTAGCTGATATGACCAATATGCATAATATCAAAACAGCCATTGGTAAATACTAAAGTTTTACCACTTCTATCAACCTTTAAAAGCTCATCAAGTTTGACAATTTTACGCTCAAAACCAATTTTTTTACTCTTTAGATTCTCTATTTCGCCCCAGCTTGCATCTGCACTTCCTACCTTACCTACAACTACTGCTGCGGCCAAATTTGCATTATCTATCGCCTCTTCTATGCTCATCTTGCTAGCTAAGCAATAACCCAAAGTAGCTAGTACGCTATCACCAGCACCGGTTACATCAAAAACCTCTTTAGCAAGAGCTGGAAATTTCTTAACCTCATCGCTTAAAAGCCCAATCCCATCTTCGCTAAGAGTGATTAAAGAGTACTCTAATTCATAGTTTAATTTCATACTTTTTAAAGCCAATTCCAAGCTTTCATCGCTATCTATAGAAAATCCTAACGCCTCGCTTGCTTCTTTTTTATTTGGGGTTAAAAGTGTCGCACCTTTATATTTACTATAATCCTTACCCTTTGGATCTACTAATACCATCTTATGATTATTTTTAGCAATTGATATTATCTGCTTGGTTAAGTAATTACTCAATACACCCTTACCATAATCACTTAGCAAAACAATATCATAACTAGCTAAAATATCTGCAAATTTACTGACAATCTCGTCAGCACAATTTATATCACTTATACTCTCAGTATCTAGCCTAATTACTTGCTGATGTGATACCATTATACGACTTTTTTGGCTAGATTTTCTTCCACTTTGAGATAAAACTAACTCAGCCTTAGCTCCACGAGCATCTAAAAGCTCTAAAATTTCTTTACCTAAATCATCATCGCCAACTACACTTACTACGCCTACTTCTGCACCAAGAGCGATCAAATTTGATACTACATTACCACAGCCGCCAAGCCTTTTAGTTTCATTTTTGATATTTACTACTTGCACTGGGGCTTCTGGGCTTATGCGATCACAACTACCCCAGATATAGTGATCAATCATTAAATCCCCAACTACTAAAACCTTAGCCATTATTTAAACTCACTATTATAAATTCTTTTTATTGCTGGTAGATAGTCTTTTATAGCATCTTCTAAGCTCCATCTAGGCTCATATTTTAATCCAGTTCTTGTAGGTTCAATATCAGCTTGTGTAAAGAATTGATACTGTGATGCAAATGGATTAGCAATATACTCATTACCTAAATTTACGCCAATCTCACGCTGTAAAATATCGGCAATATCTTGAAAACTTCTAGCATTGCCCGTGCCGACATTATAGACTCCGCTATCGCCATTTATCGCTAATTCATTGGCTAAAATTATATCTTTTATATAGACAAAATCCCTTTTTATCTTATCGCTACCTTCAAAAAGCCTTGGTGCTTTTCCACTTAAAATTTGAAGCCCAAACTGCAATATCATAGAGGCAGTTTTATTTTTATAAAACTCTCCATCTCCATATACATTAAAATATCTAAGCCCTACAATATGAAGTCCAGTTTTAGCATTAAATTCACGCCCCATCTCATCCATCATAAGCTTACTAAATCCATAGACATTGGCCGGATTTTCACCTACACCTACACTTTGTGGGCTTGGTGCATCTCCATATGTAGCACCGCTACTAGCATATATTAGCTTTGAGCCATTTTCATAAGCAATATCAATAATATCTTTAAATGAATTTAAATTCACCCTCATTATCTCATCTTGTTCAGCCACAGTTGTATCAGATATAGCAGCCTCATGATATATCACATCGGGCTTAAACTCTCTCATCTTTTTAATAGTATCTCTATCGCATATATCTCCGCAATGAATTTGGCCTTTAAAGCCGATCAAATTTTTATAATGACCAAAACTTTTTAAATTTCCATTACTAAAAGTCTCATTAGAGCGAAATTTATCCACTACTAAAACCTCATGTTTATCCATAAAATATTTAGCCAAATTTGATCCTATAAATCCAGCTCCACCAGTTATTAATATCTTCATTTTTGTCCTTTTATATGCTCTAAAACTTCTAATACGCTTTTAAATTCATCGCCGATTAAATAGCCTTTTTCTACTCCAGCTCTTCGTGCTGATTCTAAATCGCTTGGCTTATCTCCTATCATTAATGAATCTTTTAAACTAATATTAAATTCATCTAAAGCCTGCAATATCATTCCAGGTTTAGGCTTTCTGCAATTACAATCATTGCTTGGAGTGTGAGGACAATGGTATATTTTTTTAATCTCAATACCATAAGATTTAAACTCATCAATCATATACTTGCTAAGCTTTGCAAAATCATCTTCACTATAATATCCCCTACCAATTCCAGATTGATTTGTAACTACAAAAATCTCATATCCAAGCATCATAAATCCAGCCAAAGCCTCAAAAATTCCAGGCATAAACTCAAAATCTTCTATACGATAAACATAACCAGGATCTTTATTTATCACCCCGTCACGATCTAAAAATAGTGCTTTAATCTTTTCCATAGGTTGATTTTATCTATTTTTAGTTTAAATTCACTTAATATAGATGAATTTATCCAATAATCGCTAACTAAAAATTAAAAATTTAATTCTAGTATTTAATCTAAAATTCAGAATATTGCCACTATAATACTCTTTTAAAATCTCTCAAAAAAGGATATAAAATGAAAAAAATAGTTCTATTAGTTGCATTAACCTGTGTTGGCGCATTCGCTGCTGATGGTGCTGACATTTACAAAAAATGTGCAGTTTGTCATGGTGCTAAAGCTGAAAAAAAATATCTAAATAAAGTTCCAGCTCTAGTTGATGCAGATCCAGCTCAAAGATTAGCTGATATGAAAGCTTATAAAGCTGGTGCTCTAAATGATGGTAAAGGCAAAATTGGCATGGGTGCTATCATGAAAGGTCAAATGGCTACTTTAAGCGATGCTGATATGGCAGCAGTTAATGACTATATCTCTACACTTAAATAATTCTATCTAGCTAGCATTTGCTAGCTAGGCTTTTAATTTATTTTTATATATTCATTTAAATCAATCACAATAGATATTTTCACTCTCTAGCTCATTAGGTCAAGCCATATCTAATGGTAATGATGCAAGCTGAAATGATGAATGGTGTAAGCGATAAAACTGGTGTAAGAGTTGAAGTTAATAATACTCAAATTTTTGGCGTGGTTGTTACTGGTACAATTAAAGATTTTATGATTAATGGCATAACTATTGGAAATATTACCGTAAAAGCTAATGATTCTGGCAAGTGGGACGAGGTTAAAGTAATAGCCTATACTATAAAAGATAACCTAGAAAAAGTTCTAAAACTTATGCTAGATAGAGCTAAGCAGACATATCAAGAGAGCTGTTCAATCTGCCATCATTTGCACAAAGAGAGTCAATATAATTCAAATCAGTGGCCATCGCTATTTAAATCAATGCTATCTCGTACTCCAATTGATAAAAAAGATGAGTTGCTAATAATTCAATATCTACAAAAAGTTTCAAAAGGAGATATCAAATTAAAACCAATAGAAGAGAATTTTTAAAACTAGGCGCAGCTTTAAGTCTTGCTCCAATGCTTCCTAGCAATCTATAGTAAAAGATGGTAAAATCATAAGTTCTAAACCCTATCAAGTGCTATAAAAAATCCCAAATCCACTTCAAGATACAATGGCAGATTTAGTATATAAAACTAGAATTACTGCTCCAATGGTAAGAAAGAGTTATCTAGAAAATCCAGATAGTCCAAAACCTGAATTAAGAGGTATAGATGAGTGGGTAGAGGTAAAATACGAAGATGCTATTAAGCTAGTAGCAAGAGAGTTTAAAAAGACAAGAGCACAAAAAGGTATGCAAAGTATATTTGCAAGAAGCCATGGATAGTATAGTAGTGGTAAATTACACAATCCTAGAATTTTGTTGCGTTGAGATTCCATTTTCTATTGCTACGCTATCTAATCTTTTAGGTGCACAAAGACAGAGTGTATCGACTGTATTTAATAAACTTATTAAAACCGGAAAGCTTATTAAATATGGCAAGAGTAGTTATATTATCTCTTGAATTTAATATTTATTGCAAAGTGCGTTAAAAATTTACATTAAATTACTTTATTATTATAATTTTTAATCATTAAATAATTATATTTAAGCTATTTTTTTTTGAATACAATAACGAAAATTTTATATAAAAAGAGCGAATATGGGCTGGGCTTTTTTGATTTCTTTAATCGTGTCATTTATGGTTGTTAATAATGATTACCTGCAATCTACAAGCAAAGATTTTTCTGCATTGACTATTTTAGTAACCATTATGCTAGGCATTATTTGGTTAGTTTCATAAAAAGGAGTAATTATGGGAATTTTTTGGGGTATCGTTTTTGCTATTTTTATTCTTATAGCAATGTTTAAATTGGGAAAAGCTTGGTCTTTTACACAAAAAGTAGATGATGATATTGAATTTTATATACAAGAATATATAAAATTTAGAGAAGAACTATTTGCTCACTCGCAATTATTGCCACCTGAATCAGTAGAAAAACAGAGGGAAAAATTTTATGCAGAATGTCGTGCGATAAATAGATACAAATTCGCTAAAGTGGTAAAAATTATACTTTCGCGTATCGAAAGTTATTTTCATAAAGATGATATTTTGTTTTATTTAAATTCTATTATATGGGATTATCATTATAGAAAGGGAGATGGGTGCTTTGGAAATGGAGTACCTTTAGATGGCTTTTTATTAGGTAAATTAATATCTGATACAATTAAAAATCATTCTATGAATGATGGTAATATATTAAAATTAATTCGTTAGCCTTAAATTTATCATTGGAGCGTTGTCATTGCGAGCCTTACGCCAGGAAGGCGTGGCAATCTTTTTAAAAAAAGCGTTACTTTTAAATTTACACTATCACGCCTTATATTTGCAAAACCCACAACGGAAAAGATTTTTAAATTTAGCTAAATCATAGAATTTAAAGCTACTCCACCAAACAAAGTCCATGTGTAAAAGGTGTATCGATATTTATTTTTCCGTTCATTAGGATTTTATTAGCTCTGCATCGCTCTCTCTTTGTTCTAGCTGTTTTTGGCGTCTTTGCTCATCGATTTTAAGGATTATCACTACATCAGCAAAGTTTATTCTTACTGGATTTGCACAGATATAAAAAATTATTTTGACATATGAAGGTAGAAATTTTGTAAATGGTTTTAAATTATATTTTAGATTGTGTTGAGGGAGGGGTATTGCGAATTTTAGGGCGCACAATAAATAAGGTTTAAGCTCATCACATTATCATCTATGACGGCGATTTGGTACGGGGCAAAGTTACCAAAGCCTTTTTTGCGAATTGTCTTGCCAAGTGTGCTTTTGCCGCTACCACATAGCCCAGTTAGTGCTACTATTAGTCGTGGTTTTTCTTTTAATGTTTGAATACAAATTTGATTTCATTGCTCAAGTAGTTGCGAGCGATTTTGATATATTTTCATTAATTACCTTTTTAATTTATGTTAATTATATCTAAAATTTGATTGTAAATTAGATAAATTTAATGTTATATAAAAATTACTTAATTAGCTTTACAATCTTTTAGTAATAATAACATAATGCTATAGATTATCTAAATTTAAATTTCATTCTAATATTTAAAATATTCCTTATAAAAAGGAAAAAAATAAAACAAAATTTGCAAAAATAGCGCTAAAATTTGATTTTAAAACTTTATTTGGGTATAATTCGCATCTTTTGATGAGAAGCGTAAGCTTTGCTTGTATGCTTGATTTTGTTTATAAGCCTCTACAAGAGCATTATATCAAAAGGTCGCAAGTTGGCGATAAGTTATTTTTAAAGGAAAAAATATGGAAAGAATTAGGCTTAAGCTAAAAGCTTATGACCACAGAGTTCTAGACCGCACAGTTGCAGCCATCGTAGAAGCTGTCAAACGCACTGGTGCCGATGTTCGTGGGCCAGTACCTATGCCTACAAAGATTAAACGCTATACAGTGTTAAAATCTCCACATGTAAATAAAGATTCTCGTGAGCAATTTGAGATGAGAATTCACGCTCGTATGCTAGATATCGTAGCAGCTACGCCTGATACAGTTGATAGCCTAACCAAGCTTGACTTAGCTCCAGAAGTTAATGTCGAAGTTCGCGCTATGGGCAAGTAAGCATAAAAGGAAGAGATGATGGAATATATCGTAGAAAAAATAGGTATGAGCAGAACTATCTCAAACCCAAGCACTCCTGTTACATTGCTTAGACTTTTACCAGCTAAAGTATGCGAAGTAGGCGAAAATAGCAGAGCTATCGTAGCATATGCGCACACAAAAGCAAATAACAAAGCTATAAAAGGTCAGCAAAAAAAATATGGTTTAAGTAGTGAATTTAACCAATTTGCGACTCTAAGCGTAGCAAATAGCGAAGCTGGGGATTTAGATACTACTCCACTAAATGAAGCAAAAGTTTTAAAAGTTAGCTTTAATACAAAAGGTAGAGGCTTCCAAGGTGTTATAAAAAGACATGGATTTTCAGGTGGTCCTGCGAGTCATGGTTCGAGATTTCACCGCAGACCAGGTTCTATAGGTAACTGCGAATGGCCAGGCCGTGTCCAACCAGGTAGAAAAATGGCCGGACACTATGGTAATGAAAAAACTACCGTTAAAAACGAAGTTGTAAGTTTTGATAGTGCTAATGGAATTTTAGTATTAAAAGGCTCAGTTCCAGGATTTAATGGTGCGATGGGTAGAGTAAGGATAGTTAAATGAGTAAAATAGCAGTTTTAAATGATAAATTTGAAAAAACAAGTGAATTAGAACTTCCAGCTAGTTACGCTGAAGTAAATTCGCACAATTTATATCTCTATGTCAAAAGCTACCTTGCTAGTATGAGAGCAAACTCAGCCCACACAAAAGGTCGCTCAGATGTAAGTGGTGGCGGTAAAAAACCTTGGCGTCAAAAAGGCCGTGGTGGCGCAAGAGCTGGTTCAACTAGAACAAATGTTTGGGTTGGCGGTGCTGTGGCATTTGGTCCTAAAAATAATAGAAATTATAATCAAAAAGTTAATAAAAAACAAAAAAGATTAGCGCTTGAATTTGCTCTAAACGAAAAAGTAGCAAATGGCAAATTTTATGCAGTAGATAGTATCGCTATCGAAAGTGGCAAAACAAAAGACGCAGCAGCTATCATCAAAAAACTAGGCGTTAGAGATGCGTTAATCATCAAAAATGAGCTTGATGCTAAGACTCTTTTAGCATTTAGAAACCTAGCAAATTGCTATGTAATTGATGCTAGTGAAGTAAATGCATATTTAGTCTCAGTCTATAGTGCGGTTATAGCAGAGAAATCAGCACTACAATCAATAGTAAAAGAGGGCTAAAAATGGCAGATATAACAGATATCAAAACTATAGTATATACAGAAAAAACTCTTGGCCTTCAAGAACAAGGTGTAGTAGTGATCCAAACTTCACCAAAAATGACTAAAAATGGCCTAAAAGAGGTATTAAGAGAGTATTTTGGTGTAACGCCACTTAGAGTAAATTCACTTAGAATAGACGGCAAAGTTAAGCGTTTTAGAGGTAGAGTTGGCGTAAGAAACGATTATAAAAAATTCTATGTCAAATTACCAGATGGCGTAAGCCTAGCAAGTCAGGAGGCATAAGATGGCAATAAGAAGTTTTAAACCTTATACCCCAAGTAGAAGATTTATGACAAGTCTTAGCAGCGAAGATATCACAGCTAAAGCTAGTGTAAGAAGCCTACTTGTTAAAATTCCTGCCGCAGCTGGTAGAAATAACAATGGTAGAATCACAAGTCGCCATAAAGAAGCAGGTGCTAAAAAATTATATCGTATAATTGACTTTAAGCGTCGTAAATTTGGAATTCCAGGCAAAGTTGAAGCTATTGAGTATGATCCAAATAGAAATTGCCGTATCGCTCTAATCTCATATGTAGATGGTGAAAAAAGATATATTATCCGCCCTAGTGGCTTAAATGTAGGTGATGTTATCAGTGCAGCCGAAGCCGGTCTTGATATAAAACCAGGCAACGCTATGAAGTTAAAAAGCATTCCAGTTGGTACAATCGTCCATAATATCGAGCTAAAACCAGGCAAAGGTGCTCAAATGGCAAGAAGTGCAGGTGGATATGCTCAACTTATGGGTAAAGAAGAAAAATATGTAATCCTAAGACTTCCAAGCGGTGAAATGAGACAAGTACTAGCTGAATGTATGGCTACAGTTGGCGTAGTTGGTAATGAAGATTGGGCAAATGTAACTATAGGTAAAGCAGGTCGCAATCGCTATAGAGGTATCCGCCCACAAACTAGAGGTAGTGCGATGAACCCAGTAGATCACCCACACGGCGGTGGTGAAGGTAAGAAAAATTCAGGTCGCCACCCAGTTACTCCATGGGGCAAACCAACTAAAGGTGCTAAAACTCGCCGTAAAAAAGCTAGTGATAGACTTATAATTTCTAGAAGAAAGGGTAAATAACGATGGCTAGATCGCTAAAAAAAGGTCCTTTTGTAGATGACCATGTAATGAAAAAAGTCATCGCTGCAAAAGCCGCTAATGATAATAAACCAATCAAAACTTGGTCAAGAAGAAGCACAATTACACCTGAAATGATAGGTTTGACATTTAATGTGCATAATGGCAAAAGCTTTATCCCTGTATATATAACAGAAAATCATATAGGTTACAAGCTAGGCGAATTCGCTCCAACAAGAACATTTAAGGGTCACAAAGGCTCTGTTCAGAAAAAAATAGGTAAATAAGGGGAAGTTATGAGTAGAGCGATTATTAAATTCATCAGACTATCTCCAACAAAAGCTAGATTAATAGCTGATGAAGTTCAAGGTATGAATGCTGAATTAGCATTAGCTAGCCTTAGCTTTATGCCAAATCGTGGCGCAAAATATATCGCAAATGCTATCAGCTCAGCTGTAGCTAATGGCGGATTTGAGCCTGAAGAGGTAGTTGTGAAAAGTTGTAGAGTAGATGCAGGTCCTGTCTTAAAAAGATTCCGCCCAAGAGCAAGAGGAAGCGCAAGTAGAATTCGCAAACCTACTAGCCATATCTTAGTAGAAGTAGCTAGACCAGCAAAAACAGAGAAGGAAGCATAAAATGGGACAAAAAGTTAATCCAATAGGTCTTAGACTAGGTATAAACAGAAACTGGGAGTCTAGATGGTTTCCATCAAAAGCAACTCTTCCAGAAAGCATAGGCGAAGACTATAAAATAAGAAAATTCCTAAAAGCTAAGCTATATTACGCTGGTGTTAGCCAAATTTTAGTTGAAAGAACAGCTAAAAAACTAAGAGTTACAGTAGTTGCGGCTCGTCCTGGTATCATCATCGGCAAAAAAGGCGGCGAAGTAGAAAATTTAAGACTAGAAGTTGCTAAATTAGTTAATAAAGATGTAGCTATCAATATCAAAGAAGAGCGTAAAGCAGGAAGCTCAGCTCAATTAGCAGCTGAAAATGTAGCGATGCAACTTGAGCGTCGTGTGGCATTCCGCCGTGCTATGAAAAAGGTAATCCAAGGTGCTCAAAAAGCTGGTGCCAAAGGTATCAAAGTAAGCGTAGCAGGTCGTTTAGGTGGTGCTGAAATGGCTAGAACAGAGTGGTATCTTGAAGGTCGTGTGCCTTTGCATACTTTAAGAGCTAGAATAGACTATGGTTTTGCAGAAGCGCATACAACTTATGGCAATATAGGTGTCAAAGTATGGATATTTAAAGGCGAAGTATTACAAAAAGGTATCCAAGCTGATAAGAGTGAAGAGACAACTTCTAAAAAAGCAAAACGCGCTAGAAGGGGTAAATAATGTTATTACCAAAAAGAACGAAATATCGTAAAATGATGAAAGGCCGCAATCGTGGCTACGCAACTCGTGGTACAGCTCTAGCACTTGGCGAATTTGGATTAAAAGCCGTAGAAGCTGGTAGAATCAACTCTCGTCAAATAGAATCTGCTCGTCAAGCATATACTCGTCATGTTAAAAGACAGGCTAAAACTTGGATTAGAGTATTTCCAGATAAACCAATAACCAAAAAACCTTTAGAAACTCGTATGGGTAAAGGTAAAGGCGGTGTTGAAGAGTGGGTTATGAATATTAAACCAGGTAGAATAATATTTGAAATGGCTGGAGTATCTGAAGAGCTTGCTAGAGAGGCTCTGACATTAGCTATGCACAAACTACCATTTAAAACTAAGTTTGTAACAAGAGAGAGCGAAAATGAAATATACTGATATAAGTGGAAAAAATTTAAGCGAACTTAACGCTTTGTTAAAAGAGAAAAAGGTGCTTTTATTTACACTTAGACAAAAGCTAAAAACTATGCAGCTAACTAACCCAAATGAGATCCGTGAAGCTAAAAAAGATATCGCTAGGATCAATACTGCAATTAGTGCTGCGAAGTAAGGGGTAAATGATGGCAGTAGAAATGAAAAGAGAAATTCAAGGTGTCGTAGTAGCGATAGCTGGGAATAAAACTGCAACTATATTAGTTGAAAGAAGAGTTATGCACCCAAGATATCATAAATTCGTAAAACGCTTTAAAAAGTATCTAGTTCATGATGAAAAAAATGAGCTAAAAGTGGGAGATACTATATCAGCTGTTGAGTGCAGACCGCTAAGCGCTAGAAAAAAATTCCGCTTACAATCAGTTTTGAAAACAGGAGTTGAATAATGATACAAAGTTTTACAAGACTAGCAGTAGCAGATAATAGTGGCGCAAAAGAGTTAATGTGTATAAAAGTTTTAGGTGGTAGCAAAAGACGATATGCAAGCCTAGGTGATGTTATCGTTTGCTCAGTTAAGAAAGCTCTACCAAATGGCAAAATTAAAAAAGGTCAAGTGGTAAAAGCAGTAGTAGTAAGGACTAAAAAAGAGGTTCAAAGAGATAATGGATCGCTAATTAGATTTGATGAAAATGCTGCTGTTATACTTGATAACAAAAGAGAGCCAGTAGGTACTCGTATATTTGGCCCAGTGGGTAGAGAAGTAAGATATGCGAATTTTATGAAAATCGTATCTCTTGCACCGGAGGTTCTATAATGGCAGTAAAATATAAAATCAAAAAAGGCGATGAAGTAAAAGTAATCGCAGGTGATGATAAAGGCAAAGTTGCTAAAGTTTTAGCAGTGCTTCCTAAAAAAGGTCAAGTGATAGTAGAGGGTGTAAAAGTTGCTAAAAAAGCTGTAAAACCAAGTGAGAAAAATCCAAATGGTGGCTTTATAAGCAAAGAGATGCCTATTGATATTTCAAATGTAAGCAAAGTTGAGGGCTAAGTATGAGATTAAAAACTAAATACGCAGAGAGTATTAAACCGGCTTTGGTTAAAGAATTTGATATCAAAAATCCTATGCTTATTCCAGCGATTGAAAAAATTGTGATTAGCGTCGGAGCTGGCGAGGGTGCTAAGGATCAAAAATTACTTCAAAATATGGCTGATACAATATCTTTAATAGCCGGCCAAAAAGCAGTTGTTACAAATGCTAAAAAATCAGTTGCTGGCTTTAAAGTAAGAGAAGGCTTCCCAGTGGGTATAAAAGTAACTCTAAGAAAAGAGCAAATGTATGCATTCTTAGATAAACTAATTAGCATCGCACTTCCTAGGGTAAAAGACTTCCGTGGTTTGCCTAGAGATGGATTTGATGGTCGTGGTAATTATAACTTTGGTTTAAATGAACAACTAATGTTTCCAGAAGTTGTATTTGATCAAATTCTAAGAACACATGGTATGAATATAACTATAGTTACAACAACTAACGATGACAAACAAGCGTTCAAGCTACTTGAACTCTTTGGCATTCCATTTGCAAAAGGAAAGTAATATGGCAAAAAAATCAATGATAGCAAAAGCAGCACGCAAACCTAAATTTAGCGTGCGTGGATACACTAGATGTCAAATTTGTGGTCGCCCACACTCTGTTTATAAAGATTTTGGAATTTGCCGTGTGTGCCTAAGAAAAATGGCTAACGAAGGACTAATACCAGGTCTTAAAAAAGCAAGTTGGTAAGGGAAGCAAGATGATAAATGATTTAATTTCAGATGGATTAACACGCATTAGAAATGCGGCTATGAGAAGATTAGAGACTACTCAACT
Source organism: Campylobacter sp. P0085 (assembly GCF_002139495.1). Taxonomy (NCBI): domain Bacteria; kingdom Pseudomonadati; phylum Campylobacterota; class Epsilonproteobacteria; order Campylobacterales; family Campylobacteraceae; genus Campylobacter; species Campylobacter sp. P0085. The sequence goes on from NZ_MJKB01000003.1 coordinate 237,447, forward strand.
TCTACACTCAAATGTTGTTGAGGCGACTTTAAAAATTCTAGCACAAAAAGGTTATATTGAAAGCTACAATGTTATTGAAGAGAATAATAAAAAATTCATTAATGTAGTTTTAAAATATGACGAGCGTGGTAGAAGTGTTATCAATGAGCTAAAAAGAGTTTCAAAACCAGGCCGTAGAGTTTATCAAGGCAAAGATGAGATTAAAAGATTTAAAAATGGTTATGGGACAATTATCGTTAGCACAAGCAAAGGTGTTTTAAGCAATGATGAAGCACACAAAGCTGGTGTTGGCGGTGAGGTGCTTTGTACAGTTTGGTAATGGTGGAATTAGCCTTTTTAAATTTCAAAGGCTAATCTTTTTATGGTATTGGGTATCCATTCGCATAGCGTAGAAATACCCTAGACAAGTAAAAAGGAAAAATATGTCAAGAATTGGAAAACAGCCAATATCTATCCCAAGCGGTTTAGATGTTAGTTTAAATGGTGTAGTTTTAGTGTTTAAAAAGGGCAACGCTACTAAAGAACTAGACACTAAAGGCAATGTCAATGTAGAAGTTAAAGATGGTCTTATCACTTTTGCTAGCAAGGGCGATGATAGACAAAGCAGAGCTTACTGGGGTACATATCGTGCTTTGGCTAATAATATAGTAATTGGCTTAACTGCTGGATTTACTAGACAGTTAGAGATCAATGGTGTTGGTTATAAAGCTGCAGCAAAAGGCAAAGTATTAGAGCTAGCATTAGGCTTTTCTCACCCTATTAATTATGAACTTCCTGAAGGTGTAGAAGTAAGTGTTGAGAAAAACATTATCACTATTAAAGGTAGCGATAAACAAGTAGTAGGCCAAGTAGCAGCTGAAGTAAGAGGCTTTAGACCACCAGAACCTTACAAAGGTAAAGGTGTCAAATATGTTGAAGAGCGCATAATCCGCAAAGCCGGTAAAACATCTAAGAAATAAGGGTAAGCAATGGTAGCAAATGTATTAAAAAGAAAATTATCTCTAAGAATTAAGAGAAAAAGAAGAATAAGAGCTAAAATTAGCGGTACTGCGTCTTGCCCTAGAATTTCTATATTCAAATCTAATAGAACTCTATATGTCCAAGCGATAGAAGATATCAACGCTACTACGCTTTGTGCTAGTGATGGCAGAAAACTAGGCATAAAAGCAAATAAAGCCGGTGCGGCAGTGCTAGCTAAAGATATTGCTTCAAAACTAGAAAAAGCCGGAATTAAAGAAGCGGTATTTGATAGAAATGGCTATCTTTATCATGGTGTAGTTGCAGCATTTGCTGAAGCTCTAAGAGAAAATGGCATTAAGCTATAACGCAAGGATTGTTGATGGAAAAGTATAATAGAGAAGAATTTGAAGAAGTAATCGTCGATATCGGTCGTGTTACTAAGGTTGTAAAAGGCGGTAGAAGATTTAGATTTACAGCTCTTGTTGTTGTAGGTGATAAAAAAGGTCGTGTTGGATTTGGATTTGGTAAAGCCAAAGAGGTGCCAGATGCGATGAGAAAAGCTACTGATGATGCGTTTAAAAACATTGTAGAAGTCAAATTAAAAGGCAATACAATTCCTCACGATATCGAAGTTAAATACAACGCAAGTAGAATTCTACTAAAACCAGCTAGCGAAGGTACCGGAGTTATCGCTGGTGGTGGTGCTCGTCCAGTTGTAGAGTTGGCAGGTATCAAAAATATACTTACTAAATCTCTTGGTTCAAACAACTCTGCAAATGTCGTTCGTGCTACAATTAAAGCATTAAGTATGCTAAAAGGTTAAGGAGAGAGCATGGGACTAGAAAATTTACAAAAAGCTGCTGGCTCAACTCGCAACACTAAAAGAATCGGTCGTGGTCAAGGTAGTGGCTGGGGTAAAACGGCTACAAAAGGCGGTAAAGGTCAAACAGCTAGAAAAGGTTATAACGAAAAAAGAGGCTTTGAAGGTGGCCAACAACCACTTCAAAGAAGACTACCAAAAGTAGGCTTTACTTCTAAATTTGAAAAACCATATTCGATTAGCGTTGATAAAAATCCTGCTATTAAAGAGTTAAGCGAAATTACACTAGATACTCTTAAAACAGTACATAAATTCTCAAACAGCATTAAAAAAGTTAAGCTCATTGGTGCTGGTGCTAAAGATTTAGCAAGTAAAATAAAAGATGAGAATATAAAGGCAACTGGAAATAGCTAATGAACAGAGCATTAATCAACAAGATATTAATTACGCTTGGATTTTTGTTTGCTTACAGGGTGCTGGCTTATGTGCCAGTGCCTGGTGTAAATATTGATGTTATTAGGGAATTTTTTACTTCAAATAGCTCAAATGCGCTTGGTATGTTTAATATGTTTAGCGGCGGTGCTGCTGAGCGTTTAAGCATTATTTCGCTAGGCATTATGCCTTATATCACTGCTTCAATTATTATGGAGCTTTTAGCTGCTACATTTCCAAATTTAGGCAAGATGAAAAAAGAGCGTGATGGTATGCAAAAATATATGCAGATTATCCGCTATGCTACTATCGTAATTACCGTGATACAAGCTATAGGCGTAAGCATCGGATTACAAAGTCTAACTGGCAAAGATGGATCTAGTGCGATAATGATCGATACGAATTTATTTATCGGAATTAGCTGCGTATCTATGCTAACTGGCACGATGTTACTTATGTGGATAGGTGAGCAGATCACTCAAAGAGGTATTGGTAATGGTATTAGTCTTATAATCTTTGCTGGTATCGTAAGTGGTATCCCAAGTGCTATTGGCGGGACAATTGATCTAGTCAATACCGGCGAGTTAAATTTCTTAGTAGTTATAGCAATTGCTTTGATTATCCTAGCTACTGTTGGTGTGGTAATATATGTAGAGATGGGCGAAAGAAGGGTGCCTATTTCATATTCTCGTAAAACTGTTATGCAAAATCAAAATAAGAGAATAATGAATTACATCCCTATTAAAGTAAATTTAAGTGGTGTTATTCCACCGATTTTTGCTAGTGCTATTTTAATGTTCCCAGGGACAATTTTACAAGCAAGTACAAATGAGTTTATAGTAGCTATCAATGATTTTTTAAATCCAAATAGCTATTTTTTCAATATTTTAACATTTTTGTTTATTCTATTTTTTGCATATTTTTATGCTTCAATCACATTTAACGCAAAAGACATAAGCGAAAATTTAAAAAGACAAGGCGGATTTATCCCTGGTGTTAGACCTGGTGAAAGCACCGCTAACTTCTTAAATGAAGTAGCTAGCAGACTTACCTTAACTGGTTCTATATATCTTGGTCTTATCTCTACTTTGCCTTGGGTTTTGGTTAAATTTATGGGGGTTCCTTTCTATTTTGGTGGTACATCTGTATTGATTGTAGTTCAAGTAGCGCTTGATACTATGAGAAAGATAGAAGCTCAAGTCTATATGAGTAAATATCAAACTCTAAGTGCGGTTGGGCTATAAAATGGCTATAGGTATAAAAACTCCAAAAGAGATAGAGAGTATGCGTGCGGCTAATAAGATAGTCGCAGCTACTCTAGATCATCTCCATACTATTATTAAGCCCGGAATTTCGCTACTTGAAATTGACAAAATTTGCGAAGATATGATAGTTTCTGCTGGGGCTAAACCCGCTTTTAAAGGACTTTACGGCTTTCCAAATACAGCTTGTATCAGCGTAAATGAGGTTGTGATTCATGGAATTCCAAATGGCTATATTTTACAAGATGGCGATATAGTTTCAGTTGATATCGGTTCAAATTTAAATGGATTTTTTGGTGATAGTGCTAGGACATATCCAGTAGGCAATATCTCAAAAAGCGATGAAGATTTGATAGCTTGTAGCAAAGATGCTTTGTATTATGCTATTGATGAGATTAGGGTCGGTATGCATTTTAAAGAGTTATGCTATAAGTTGGAGCAATTTATACTATCTCGTGGGTATGTGCCTTTGAAGGGCTTTTGTGGTCATGGTATAGGTCGCAAACCACATGAAGAGCCTGAAATTCCAAATTATTTAGAAGGGACAACCCCAAAAGCTGGGCCAAAGATTAGAAATGGTATGGTCTTTTGTATCGAGCCGATGATTTGTCAAAAAGATGGCACCCCAAAGATTGCCGCAGACAAATGGACTGTTACTAGCGTAGATGGTATGCGAACTAGCCATTATGAGCACTGCGTAGCTGTGATAAATGGCAAGGCTGAAATTTTAAGTAGCGTTAGCTAAAGGTTGCTTTGAGTTTAAAGAAATTTAAATTCAATTTAATTTTCTTTAAATTTGTAATAGCTGATAATAACGAAAGGAATAAATTTGGCAAAAGATGATGTTATAGAGATTGATGGCAATGTAGTTGAAGCCCTACCAAATGCCACTTTCAAAGTAGAATTAGATAATAAGCATGTGATTTTATGCCACATTGCAGGCAAGATGAGAATGCACTATATCAAAATAATGCCAGGTGATAGGGTTAAAGTGGAGCTTACACCATATAGTCTAGATAAAGGCAGAATCACATATCGTTATAAATAATCTATGATAGAGATTTTAAAAGATAAGCTTAAAAGATTTGGTGTATCTTCGCAAGATTTAGATGAGATAGAAGAATCTTTACAAATTAAAAAATTTAGCGATGGTAGCTCCCTTACAAAGAGCCATTATGGACTGCTGATTATAGGCTCTGGGTCTCTTAGAGTTTATACTATTTTTGGCTCTCAAGAGCAGACAATTCTCACCCTTGAAAAGGGTGATGAATGGGTAATATGCCAAATTTGTACTCAAAAATCACTTCAATTAGAATTAAATCTTCAAGCTCTTGGCGATTTAGAAATTATCGCAATCCCAGATAATATTTTTAGAAATTTAAGGGAGAAATATCCTAAGCTTAGTGAGTATATTTTGACTATTTTTGCTAAGCAATTTGCTAAGAGTATAGAGGTAGCTTCAAAAAGCAAAACTATACCATTTCGTGATAGGTTGATTGAATTTATCAATAAAAATGCTATAAATAACAGCATAAAAATAACTCATCAGCAAATAGCAAATCATCTAGGCGTAACAAGAGAGAGCGTATCTAAAAATCTCAAACAGCTAGAAAAAAATGGATTTTTAACCCTATCAAGAGGTGAAATTTGTTTAGTTGTGTGAAGCGATTACATACAAAAATATAAAAATTCTATAAAATCCAAATTTAATTTATTTTAAAGGATTTTTATGGATTTAGAGATGTTTTGTCATCAATGCGAGATGAGTGCTAATGATGGATGTGGCTCTAAAGGGCAAAGTATGGGAACTTGTGGTAAAGACGCCACGCTAGCAAGACTACAAGATATGATGATATTTGCCCTAAAGGGTCTAAGCGCATATCGCCACCACGCAAATGAATTAGGGGCTAATACAAAAAATGTAGATGATGTAATGGCTCAAACCCTGTATTTTACACTTACAAATATGAATTTTAACTTTGATCAGCATATTGAACAATTGCTAAAAGTAGGCAAAGCCGGAGTAGAAGTTATGGATATTCTAAGCAATGCTCATACAAGCAAATTCGGTATTCCGACTCCTGTAAAAATCACTCAAAACAGAGCAGAAGGCAAAGCTATTTTAGTAAGCGGACATAATCTTCATGCGCTAAAAGAGCTATTAGAACAGACCAAAGACAAAGGGATCAATATCTATACTCACTCTGAAATGCTTCCAGCTCATGGCTATCCAGAGCTTAAAAAGTATCCTCATTTAAAAGGGAATTTAGGTAAAGCTTGGTTTGACCAAACTGAGCTTTTTAATAAATTTAATGGGGCTATTTTGATGACTACAAATTGTATTGTCCCACTTCGCAAAAGTGCCAAGTATAGCGATAGATTGTTTGGATATGATATTGCTAGCACTAAAGGCATAGCTCATATTATCGGCGACGACTTTACTCCATTAATTAATAAGGCTTTAGAGCTTGATGATGTAAGCGGCTTTGATAGCGATGAAGTAATCAGCACAGGCCATCACTATAAGGCTGTTTTGCCTATGGCCGGTGAGATTTTAGAGGCAATTAAAAGTGGTAAAATTCGCAGATTTTTTGTTATAGCAGGATGCGATGCGCCAGGTAAGGGTAGAGAGTATTATAGAGAGCTAGCTCTTAGCGTGCCAAAAGATTGTGTGATTTTGACTTCAAGTTGTGGTAAATTTAGATTTAATGATATAGATTTTGGCTTAATTGAAGGGACAAATATCCCAAGATATTTAGATTTGGGTCAGTGTAATGATAGCAATGGCGGAGTAAAAATAGCTATGGCTTTAAGCGAAGCTACAGGAATAGCTATCAATGACTTGCCACTTTCAATAGTGTTAATGTGGATGGAACAAAAAGCTATAATAATATTAGTAGCACTCTTATATTTAGGTGTGAAAAATATCCATATAGGGCCTAGCTTACCAAAATTTTTAAATAGCGAGATATTAAATTTCTTAGTAGAAAAATATAATTTATCACTAATCAGCGAAGATCCAAAAGCGGATTTAGAAAAGTTTTTAAACTCTTAAGTTTTTAACAGGGCTACGGCTCTGTTAATCGTAATCCCATTTTGATTTAAATTCAAATTTATAAATTTTAAAGCCAATTTTAGATACAATTTTGCGCTTTGCATCCAAACTGGATAAAGAAGTGTTTTCAAAGCGTGCCACTTGTTTTGAAAATAGTTGGTTTAGGCGTGTTCTTAGACCTAAGTGCAGTCTAGTAAAAGTGGTAAATAATTTTTAGGAGACTCAGATGAAAGTTCGTCCTTCTGTAAAGAAGATGTGTGACAAATGTAAAATTGTCAAACGCAAAGGCATAGTTCATGTAATTTGCGAAAATCCAAAACATAAACAAAGACAAGGATAAGGTATGGCTCGTATTGCAGGTGTTGATTTACCAAAGAAAAAAAGAGTTGAGTATGGCCTTACATATATCTATGGTATAGGGCTATATACTTCAAGAAAAATTCTTGATGCTGTAGGTATCTCTTATGACAAGAGAGTTTATGAGCTAAGTGAAGATGAAGCTGCTGCGATCAGAAAAGAGATCCAAGAGCACTATATGGTCGAAGGTGATCTAAGAAAAAGTGTAGCTATGGATATTAAGGCTTTAATGGATTTAGGTAGCTTTAGAGGCTTAAGACACAGAAAAGGTCTGCCAGTGCGTGGTCAAAAAACAAAAACAAACGCAAGAACTAGAAAAGGCAGAAGAAAAACTGTTGGCGCTGCTACTAAATAAGGATAAAATATGGCAAAGAGAAAAGTAATTAAGAAAAAAGTAGTTAAAAAAAATATAGCTAGAGGCATTGTATATGTTTCTGCTACATTTAATAATACAATGGTTACGGTTACTGATGAGATGGGTAATGCTATTGCTTGGAGTAGTGCTGGTGGCTTAGGCTTTAAAGGTAGCAAAAAATCAACCCCATACGCAGCTCAACAAGCTGTAGAAGATGCATTAAATAAAGCTAAAGAGCATGGCATTAAAGAAGTAGGCATCAAAGTCCAAGGCCCAGGTAGTGGTAGAGAAACAGCAGTTAAAAGTATCGGCGCAGTAGAAGGAATTAAGGTGCTATATCTAAAAGATATAACTCCTCTAGCTCACAATGGCTGCAGACCACCAAAACGCCGCCGCGTGTAATTGTAGATAGAATTTAGGAGAATTATAATGGCAAGATATAGAGGACCAGTTGAAAAATTAGAAAGACGCCTAGGTGTATCTCTTGCACTTAAAGGCGAAAGAAGACTAGCTGGCAAGAGCGCATTAGAAAAAAGACCATACGCTCCAGGCCAACATGGACAAAGAAAAGCTAAAGTAAGCGAATATGGCTTACAATTAAGAGAGAAACAAAAAGCTAAATTTATGTATGGCGTAAGTGAAAAACAATTTAGAAGATTATTTGCCGAAGCCGCAAGAAGAGAGGGAAATACTGGTGCACTTCTTATCTCTTTATTAGAGCAAAGACTTGATAATGTAGTTTATAGAATGGGCTTTGCATCTACTAGAAGATTTGCAAGACAGCTAGTAACTCACGGCCATATCTTAGTAAATGGCAAAAGAGTTGATATCCCTTCATACAGAGTAAGAGCCGGTGAAAAGATAGAAATTGTCGAGAAAAGCAAAGAAAACCCACAAATCGTTCGTGCTATAGAGCTTACTAACCAAACAGGCATGGTGGCTTGGGTTGATGTAGAAAAAGATAAAAAATATGGAATTTTCACTAGAATTCCAGAACGAGAAGAGGTTATCATTCCAGTTGAGGAAAGATATATAGTCGAGCTTTACTCTAAATAATAAGGAGAGTATGATGAGAAAGATAACAACATCAGCTTACATGCCTACTGATATAGAGGTTATCCCAGTAAGTGAAAATGTAGCTAAAATAGTAGCATATCCATTTGAAACTGGTTATGCAGTTACTCTAGCTCATCCGCTTCGCAGACTACTTTATACAAGTACAGTTGGATTTGCTCCAACTGCTGTTAAAATCGAGGGCGTATCGCACGAATTCGATAGTATGCGTGGTATGCTAGAAGATGTAACACTATTTATCATAAATCTCAAAAATTTACGATTTAAGCTAAAAAATGACTCAGAACATGAAGTTATCGAGTATAGCTTTAAAGGGCCAAAAGAGATAACTGGCGCTGATTTATGTAACGATATCGTTAGTATAGTAAATCCTGAAGCATATCTAGCAACAATCAATGAAGATGCTGAGCTTAAATTTACACTGGTAATAGAAAAAGGTATCGGTTATGTTCCTAGTGAAGAGATTAGAGAGAGTGTAGAGAGTGGCTATATCGCTCTTGATGCGTTTTTTACACCAGTTAAACATGCAGTTTATGAGATTGAAAATGTCCTAGTTGAGGATAATCCAGACTATGAAAAAATAGTTTTAACTATAACTACTGATGGTCAGGTGTCACCTTTGGAGGCGTTTAAAAACTCAATTGAGGCTATGTACAAGCAAATGGCAATATTTAATAATATTTTAAGTATAGACGTAAATATGGCCATGACATCATCTCAAGGTTCTAGTGAGCATTCAAAATTACTAGAGAGCATCGAAAATTTAAATCTATCAGCTAGAAGTTTTAACTGCTTAGATAAGGCTGAGATTAAATTTATCGGTGAGCTTGCTTTGATGGAAGAGAGCGAGTTAAAAGAGCTTAAAAATTTAGGTAAAAAATCTCTTGATGAGATTAAGGCTGTAATGGCTGAAATTGGCTATCCATTTAGCGAGAATAAGCTAGGCGATAGCAAAGAATCACTCAGAAAAAAGATAGCTGAGTTAAAATCATAAAAGCGAAGGAAAGATAATGAGACATAATCACGGATATAGAAAACTAGGCCGCACTAGCTCTCACCGTGCTGCTTTGCTTAAAAACCTTACGATTGCAATCGTAAAGGCTGGTAGAATTGAAACTACACTGCCAAAAGCAAAAGAGCTAAGAAGCTACGTAGAAAAATTAATTACAAGAGCTAGAAAAGGCGATTTTAACGCTCATAAATTTGTATTTGCATCTTTACAAGATAAAGAAGCTACTAACAAATTAGTTACTCAAATCGCACCAAAATATGCAAATAGAAATGGTGGCTACACTAGAATTATCAAAACACGCACCAGAAAAGGTGACGCAGCTGAAATGGCTTATATCGAGCTAGTATCTGAATAAAATTATTTGCTAGGAGAGATCCTAGCAAGTTGCTTAATTAAGTATTCTAAATTTACAAACCATACATTTTAAAAATCAAATGGGGTTATATTTATAATATCTGCTCTACAAACCAAGTCAAGTTCATCTCCAGGCTCTGAATTGATATTTAAAAATGAGATAAGTAGTGCTAAAAAATATATAAAAATTCTAAAAGATACTTACCAAATTTCAAACTCCATTATATGTTAATCAAACCGCTATAGTTTCAGCAAATGAATTGGGTAAATATGTAGGCAAGGCAAAACTAATAATAAAAGATAAAAAACTAGTTGATATACAATGGAAAGATACGGCTATTACAGAGCAAGAGTTTGTTGCCGATCCTAAATTTCTAAAATATTAAAGCTATATATAAAATAGGCAAACCAAAGCTTAAACGAAGTTATCGGCGTCTCTAGTGATAAATTTGAGTTTAAAAACAATATAACCCGCTACCAAGAGAGCACCATAGGCAATCTTGTCTGTGATAGTGTAGTTAGATATATAAAAGATCGTAATATTAGTGTAGATTTTACTATGATGAATGGTGGAGATATACGCTTTGGACTACCAAAAGGAGAGATAAAAAGAACATATCCTTACAGCATTGCCATATAAAAATAATATATATGTGGTAAAAATTGATGGTAAAACTCTTTTAGAGCTTTTTGATGCAGTTGCTAAAGTGCCACAAGGAAGCGGATCATTTATGCAAGTATCTTCGGCTGTTTCTCATACTATCTTGTATGAAAAAGATGAAAAAAAATGGCAAACTTTTAAATCTTAAATTAAATTCAGCTCCCATAGATATAAATCGCACCTACTATTTAGCGACTAATGATTATGTGATTTATAGCGATTCGCGCTATAAAGATATATTTAGCAATTTAGAAATATTTGATAATTCAGTGCTACTTAGTCAAGCGATAATAGACTACATCAAAAGCCAAAAAACCAAAATAACCCCAATAATAGATGGTAGAATTACAATAATTAAGCAATAATTCTAATAATGAAGTAGGCAAAAGAATTTCAAATGTTACAACTCGCTCAAATGCAAGCCAACTTGCAAATTTCATCGAATCTCTTGAAGGGCAAAAATTTGCTGATGTTAGTAGCGGTGTGCTTCTTTCAATGATGGCTGATGAGATGGCTGCGTATCAAAACTCATTTTATCTAAATGCCCTAGGTGCTAAAGGCGATTTTAAAGATGGCACAAATCCAAAAATCTACGGCGCAATCTTGGGCTATGATAGAATGATAGATGACTTGCTAATTGGTGGTTACTTCTCATATACAAATTCCAAAACTGAAAATATCAAGCTTGATAGCGATGTCTATGAACTTGGCCTTTATTCTAGATATTTTTTAGATAATAATGAATTTGGCTTTAATATAGCTGGAGGTTATGGTAAAAATGATTTAAGCTATACTCAAAATATCTTTGGGACAAATAAAATATTGCAGTCTAATTTTAACTCATCATATATTGCTTTAGGATTAGATTATGGTTATAGATTTGCCATCAATGATAATGCAAGTATTAAACCATATATTGGAGCAGATTATCTATATTCTAAAATTCAAAACTACACTCTAAAAGATGAAACCGGAGCAGACTTTCAAAAAGTACAGAGCAATACAGTTAAGAATTTAAAAGCTAAACTAGGTCTTGAAATGGTTAAAAACTTTGATGAAATTTCAATATATGCTAATGCTAAAATTAAAAGAGACTTAATCAATGATGAAGGATTTACTAGAAGCTCATTTGCAGGCTCAAGTGCTGGATTTAATATCAAAGGCAATGATAAAAAACATACAAATTTTGCACTTGATACTGGAATTGCATATAATGCAACCAAAAATCTAAGTTTAAATCTAAACCTAGGAGCTGATGTAAATAGCGATGATAAAATATATAGCACAAGTTTTGGAGCTGCTTATAAATTCTAATAACTCGAGCCTAGAAATAGGCTCCATTTAATCTAAATTTTTTATACTGCTATATAATTATTAAAAATATAAAAGGATAATAATGATACCATTTAGCGATGAGGAGCTATATGAACCAGTTTGGCAGAGCCTTAAAGTTGTAATGCCTATGCTTGAGCGTGATGGTGGCGGTATGAAGCTTTTAGGGATTAAAAATGGAGTTGTTTATGTGCAATTAATAGGACATTGTAACGGCTGTGCTGCAAGTGGTCAGACGCTTAAATTTGGGATTGAAAAGCAGATTCGCAACGATATTCATCCAGAATTGACAGTAGTAAATATTCCAATCGGTCAAGAATTTGATATATCAAAGATGTAAAATCTTACAATGTTTCAAACTAAATTCAGATAAAATTTATTATATTTTATAAAAGATAGTGGAGGATTTTGCTGTATTTTTACTCTTAAGCAGTGAAAATGGTAAATTTTGAATTATCTCTTTTGGTATGTGGTTATAGCATCTACTAATGCAACTAAAATCTAAGTTGAAATTTAAACCTAGGAGATGATATAAATAGCGATGATAAAATCTATAGCACAAACTTTAGAACTACTTATAAATTCTATTAATAGAGCCTAAAAATAGGCTCTATTTAATCTAAATTTTTTATATTTTGTGTATAATTAGTCAAAATTTTTTTAAATTTATGCTATATCCAGGGGAATAGATGGAGCAAAATTACAAAGAAATTGCGATAAAATTATTTAAGCAAGGTCAATTTGAGCTAGCTAAAATAAGCCTTAGCATGGCGTATAATAAATTGCCAAGCGATGAGTTGCTTGCATTTATTGAGTTTTGCGATATAGCAAAGGATAATCCAAATGATGCTTTCTCGCTCTTTGCGATATACTTTGATCCAGCTCAAGATGACAATACACAAATATTTAATGAGATGATTGAAATTATGCAAAGCTCAGCCCAAGAGAGCAATATGGAGATTGAAAGCCAAAATGCTATTACTTATGCTGATTTTAAAAATTTGTTAAATGAAAATAATTTTAAAAGTCTATTTGAGAGCATTTTATTTTCAACTAAAATCATAATTATGCATAAAGATGAGCTTTTTGAGCTGGTAAATTTCCTTGTAGATAATGGATTTACGGAGATTGGACTAAAGTATTTAGAGGGTTCAACTAAGATGTTTGCAGGAGATGAGCGCTTAGCAATTATGCTAGAAAAGATTAAGGATAAAGATGAAAATAGCCTTAAATAATGGATTTTTAACTGATAATTCTAATGATGTTACGACTGGGGCTTATTTTGTAGTTACTAATTCAAATTCAAAATATGCAGATGATGCACTAGATGCTGGAGCAAAACTAATTAGCCCACGACAAGCTATAGAGATTTTAGGACTTAAAGAACGTATAAAAATTATTGGAATTACAGGTACAAATGGCAAGACTACAACGGCGTTTTTACTTGCTCATACCCTCTCAAATTTAGGCTATAAATGTGCTATTAGCGGGACATGTGGATCATTTGTAGATGGTAGGCAGATTGCTAAAAAAGGGTTGACAACTAGTCAGATTCTAGAGACTCTAAGCTATATAAAAGAAGCAGTTGAATGTGATTGTAAATATTTTATAATGGAGGTTAGCTCTCATGCTATAGTGCAAAATCGTATTGAAGGGCTAGAATTTGCTTTAAAAATTTTTACGAATTTAAGTCAAGACCATTTAGATTTTCATAAAAGCTTCGATGAGTACGCTAGAGTAAAATCAAGCTTTTTATCAGATTCAAGCGATAAAATTATAAATTGCGACGATAAAAATATTAGCTATAATACTTTAAATGCACTTACCTACTCATTAAAAAACGGCAACATAATCGCTAGTAATTTTGAGCTAAAAGATGGCATAATAGCAACTATACAAAGCAAGAGCGAAATAGCAAATTTAAGCCTAAATTTGCATGGCAAATTTAATCTTTATAATGCTCTTGGCGTTATTGCTGCAAGCAAGAAGTTGCTAAATTTAGACATGCAATCTATTTGCAATGCTCTAAAAGGCTTTAGTGGAGTAGCTGGTAGAATGGAGATAGTATCTCCTGATATTATTGTAGATTTTGCACATACACCAGATGGGATAGAAAAAGTTTTAAGCTCCATAACAGAAAGAGAGTTGATAGTAGTCTTTGGTGCTGGTGGTGATAGAGATAAAAGTAAGCGAGCTATAATGGGACAAATAGTTGCAAAATATGCTAAGGTTGCAATCGTAACAAGCGATAACCCTCGTAGCGAAGATCCAAATTCAATAATAGAACAAGTCGCTTCTAAAATGCCGCCAAATACCATTAAAATTACCGATCGTAAAGAGGCCATTAAAAGGGCAATAGATATACAAAATGGCGAAGTTTTGCTCATTTTAGGCAAGGGAGATGAGGATTATCAAGAGATAAATGGGATAAAGTATCCATTTAGCGATCAAAAAATAGTAAAAGAAATATTAAGCAATAAAGGATAAAAATGAAAATACAGATGCTAGCTAGCAAAATTCACAGAGCCACAGTAACTGATGCAAATTTAAACTATGTAGGCTCTATTACAATTGATGAAAATCTGATGAAGGCTGCAAATTTAATCGAATTTCAAAAGGTTGAAATCTTAGATGTAAATAATGGTGAGAGATTTGCAACTTATGTAATAAAAGGGGAAAAAGAGGGCGAAATATGCTTAAATGGAGCAGCTGCTAGAAAGGTTTGTATAGGTGATATTATTATAATAGTTAGCTATGCTACAATGAGTGTAAAAAAGGCTAAAAAATTTAAACCAACTATTGTTCATGTAGATTCAAATAATAAAATAGATGACTAAAAAAGCCAAATTTAATGGCTCATTTGTTATAATCGCCAAAATTTAAAGGTTAAATATGTTTAAGGATTTTGATTTTTCAAAAATGGGTGAAATGTTGGCTCAAGCCCAGCAAAAAGCAAGCGAATTTGAGGCGCAGATTGCCGCAAAAGAGTTTGAGAGTAAATCAGGCGGTGGATTAATTAGTGTTAAGATTAATGGCAAGGCCGAAATTCTAGATATTTGCATAGATGATTCCTTGCTTGAAGATAAGGATAGCTTGCAAATTTTGCTAATTTCAGCTGTGAATGATGCTATTAAACTAGCTAACGATGAAAAGCAAAATGCAGCCGCATCTTTACTTGGCGGTTTTGGAGGTATAAGGTGAGAAAGATTTTGGCTGCTATTTTAGTGGTTGGAGCGATTTTGCACGCAGCCCCAGAGCCGACAATCGCTGATAGAACGGCGATTTATGATAAAATGCGTGAGTCGCAGTTTAACTACAAAGATCAAACAGCAATCTCTTTAAATGGTGAATATGCTGCTGTTGTTTATGATAAGGCAAATCCACTAAATAAAAAGGATTATATTAAATTTGACCCATATTTAGGGCTATATTTGGTTAGACCAGGGTTTTCTTTGCGTGGTGCATTTATGCTTGATGAGCTCGATAGTAAGCAAGATATGTGGGTTATGACGCTACAAGAAAACATTACAAATATGGGGCATATTAAGAGTTTTGGTAGTGAATTAGGTCAATTTGATGAGCTTAGCTTTAAAACAGGTAAGGTTGGAATGCTAGTATGCGATTGCGCTTCAATGGTAGGAATTAGCCTAGGCGATGATAAATTTATTCCAAATAGATATTTAAAGCATTTTATGCGATATGATGATGTGTATTATGGTGATATTGGAGTTAAATTTAGCGAAGATAATGCTACTATAAAAGTTCAAAGTGTAAATCCATTTGGTTCAGGCAAGGAGCTTAAAAGCTCTGATATAGTCGTCTCAGTAAATGGCAAAACGCCAAAAAATTTAAGAGAAATAAATGAGATGGTACTATTTGCCGATAAGGGTTCGGTGCTTAAATTTGAGATAAAGCGTGATGGAAAACCACTAAGCTACGATGTAAAAATGGCAAATATTACAGTTAAAAATTTAGATATAAAAGCAGCTGAGAGTAATAAAACTGCAATTAAAAAAACACAGCCAAAGTCTAAATTTTCATCTGAATTTGGTGCTAGCTTGAATAAATCATTAGTTATTACAAGCATTAAGGCTAATTCAAAAGCTGCAAAATTAGGACTAAAAGCTGGTGATAAGATTATGCAAATTGATGGCGTAGCAATTAAAAGTATTTCTAAAATAGATGAGTTAATGAAAAATAAAAGTGGATTAGTATATATTTTAGTTTCTAGAGACGATTTTCAGTTTTTTGTGCGAGTAAATAGATGAGCTTTCTAGAGTATCTAGAATCAAATTTGCCTAGCGTAGAGAGTTTTCATCCGCATTTTAATGAGGCTCTTGCTTGGGTTTTAAAAGCTGGAGGAAAGCATTTTCGTGCCCAATTAGTTATAGGCACTGCAAAGGCCATTAATCCATTGTGCGATCCATATGCAGCAGCTTTAGCTGTGGAGCTTTTGCATACATATTCGCTCATTCACGATGATCTTCCAGCGATGGATAATGCTAATCTTCGCCGTGGTGTGCCAACCTTGCATGTAAAATATGATGAGGTTACTGCAATCTTAGCTGGAGATGCACTAAATACTGCAGCATTTGGAGTGTTGGCTAATTCAAATTTACCGCCACACATTGCTATAAAATGCATACAAGTATTAAGTAAAAATGGCGGCCTTGATGGAATGGTAATTGGTCAAGCCATTGATTGCTATTTTGAAAATAAAAAATTAAGCTTAGATGAGCTTGAGTTTTTACATCTGCATAAAACAGGTGCATTAATTGCTGCTAGTATGCAAATTGGTGCAATAGTAGCTGGTGCAAGTGATGAAGAGTCTAATGATATATATAAGGCTGGTTTAAAGCTAGGTCTTGCATTTCAAATTCATGATGATATAATAGATGCTACAAGTAGTAGCGATAAAGCCGGAAAACCTACAAATAATGATAGTTCCAAAAACTCATTTACAAATTTACTTGGTGTTGATAAAGCTATAGAAGCTAGAGATGAGCTAGAAAAGCAAATTATCAATCAAATTCAAAATCAAGATGTAAAAGAGTTGGTTACAAACTTAATAAACAAATACCTAAAAGGATAGAAATGTATAAAAAACAGGCCGATACAATAAGATTTTTATGTGCTGATATGGTGCAAAAAGCAAATTCAGGTCACCCAGGCGCACCGATGGGGCTAGCTGATATAATTGCGGTTTTAAGCACTCATCTAAATCACAATCCCAAAAATCCATCTTGGTTAAATAGAGATAGATTGATCTTTAGCGGCGGTCATGCTAGTAGCTTGGTTTATAGCTTTTTATATCTTAGTGGATATGATATTAGCTTAGATGATTTAAAGGCGTTTCGCCAACTCCACTCTAAGACTCCAGGCCATCCCGAGATCGAGACTGCTGGTGTAGAGATCGCTACGGGGCCTCTTGGCCAGGGCGTGGCAAATGCTGTTGGCTTTGCTATGGCGGCTAAATCGGCTGCGAATTTGCTAGGTAGTGATATCATAAATCACAAGATCTATTGTCTATGTGGTGATGGCGATTTACAAGAAGGGATTAGCTATGAGGCCTGTGCGCTTGCGGGTAAGCATAATTTGGATAATTTAGTAATAATCTATGATAGCAATGAGATTACCATCGAAGGCGATACAACTATAGCGTGGTCTGAGGATGTGAAGGTGAGATTTGAAGCGGCTGGATTTGAGGTAGCTAAGATAGATGGTCATTGCTATGATGAGATCGAATTTGCCCTAAATGAAGCCAAAAACAAAACAAAACCATATCTCATAATTGCCAAAACCAAAATCGCTAAAGGTGCTGGCGAGCTAGAAGGGAGCCATCACGCTCATGGTGCTCCGCTTGGTGCTGAGATTATCGCTAAGGCTAAAGAAGCGGCCGGATTTGATCCGAATTTGAGTTTTTTTGTAGATGATGATGTGAAATTTTGGTTTAATCTAGCCTTAGAAAGGGGTGATTTGGCAAATGCCTTATGGGATAAGAAAGTAAGCGAGTTAAGCCAAGATAAAAAAGAGCTGCTAAATTCGCTCTTAAATCCTGATTTTAGCAAGATAGAATTTCCTGTTTTTAACGCTCAAAAGATAGCTACAAGAGATAGTAATGGTAAAATTTTAAACGCTATCGCCGCCGCTTTGCCAGGTTTTATAGGTGGTAGTGCGGATTTAGCACCTAGTAATAAAACAGAGTTAAAAGGCTTTGGTGAGTATCCAAACGGCAAAAATCTACACTTTGGTATCAGAGAACACGCTATGGCTGCTATCTGTAATGCCTATGCTAGGTATGGAATTTTCATTCCATTTAGTGCGACATTTTTTATATTTAGCGACTATCTCAAAGCTGGAGCTAGACTTGCGGCGTTAATGAAGCTTAAACACTATTTTATCTGGACACACGATAGTATCGGAGTAGGTGAAGATGGCCCAACGCATGAGCCAATTGAGCAGCTTAGTACATTTAGAGCAATGCCAAATTTCTATACATTTCGCCCAGCTGATGGCGTGGAAAATGTAGAGTGCTGGAAGGTTGCGCTTAGGCTCAATGCGCCGTGTGCTTTTGTCTGTTCAAGACAGGGATTAAATCCATTAGATGAGCCTAAATTTGGTAGCGTGGCAAATGGTGCTTATCTCATCCAAGAGAGCCAAAATCCGCAAATTACACTAGTAGCTAGCGGTAGTGAGGTTGGATTATGCCTTGAAGCATCTAAATTATTAGAAAATAGTGGTATTGGCGTAAATGTCGTCTCTGCGCCTTGCTTTGAGCTTTTATGCGAGCAAGATGGTGATTATATCAAGCGTATATTTTCGCCTAATACTAAAATTTTAGCCGTAGAGGCAGCAAGTGCGCTTGAGTGGTATAAATTTGCTGATAATGTGCTTAGAATGAGCTCATTTGGTGCTTCAGCTCCAGCTGATGAGCTATTTAAATATTTTGGATTTAGTGCTACAAATGTAGCTAATATCGCTAAAGAGATGATCAAATAAGCTCTAGCCAATTGGCTAGAGTTATAATACAAATTTAGAGTGTTTTTTAAGTAGAGTAAATAGCTCTAAACGCTCTGTGTTGTTATTTACTAATACGCTTAGATTAAAGCTTTTGAATTTGGCATTTTTACTAGTGTGAGAGCTTTGAAGTTTGTATTCTCTATCACCTACGCACTCTTTTATAATGCTTTTTTCATCGCTTAAACTATCAAATATTACCTTATATTCCCAAAATATTGGATAGATTATTTCTGGTTTTTTACCATTAAAATCGCAAATTTCAGCCATCATTTCTCCTATATTCTCCGCTTTTACCGCCACTTTTAGATTCTAGGGTTATATCACTAATTACCATGGATTTATCAATAGCTTTTATCATATCATAAATAGTCAAAAGCCCGATACTAACACTGCTTAAAGCCTCCATCTCTACGCCTGTTTTACCATGAGTTATAACCTTAGAAATGAGCTTAAAACCTGGCAAATTTGGCATATCTTCTATATCGATATCAACTGAATTTATATAAATTGGATGGCACATAGGAATTAGCTCGCTAGTGCGTTTAGCACCCATAATTGCAGCGATAACAGCAGTTTGTAAGACAGGGCCCTTTTTGCCTGTGTTTTGTTTAATCGCATTGTAAGCTTCTTGCGACATTGTGATAGTGCCACTAGCGATTGCGACTCTTTTGGTGGTATCTTTATCGCCTACATCTACCATTTTGGGTATATTTTTTTCATTTAAATGTGTTAGCATTTTGATCCTTTTTGATTGATTATATCAAATTTTATCTTAATTATTTTCATTTTATCTTATATTTATCATATATTAAAAAATTAATTATATAATTAAAGCTCCTAAACAAATAACCTCCTTTTTGTAAAGACACTCGCTCTTTTGAGTGGGTGTTTTATCCGTTTTTAACCAGTATTTATTTTACTTATTGTTTTGGGCAGATGTCCGAGTGGTTGAAGGAGCACGCCTGGAACGCGTGTAAGGTGAAAGCCTTCGGGGGTTCAAATCCCTCTCTGTCCGCCATGAATTATAAAAAATATATTAAAGTTTTAATTTATATGGATTATTTAAATAATAAAAAGACCGCCGAGGCGATCTTTATGGCATTAGAGTCTTGACTCATAGCGTCTAAGCATATAAAGTCTTTTAAGCATTTTTTTGCGAGCTGAGATTTTTTGTTTTTTACGAATTTCAGTCATAGGCTCAAAAAAGCGTCTAGCACGAACTTCAGTAACTACTAAGTTACGGTCAGTTTGTTTTTTAAAGCGTCTGTATGCTTCATCAAAAGACTCATTTGGATGTACCTTAACTCCTGGCACGATCCTCACCACCTTTCGTTAAAATTTGAGCGGTGATTATAGCCAAAAATAACTTAAATTTAAATTTCTTAAACAAATAATAAAATTTGATTTAACTATATTTTAATATAATAAGGTTATAATTACGCCAAAAATCAATAAGGAATTATCAATGTCTTGTATGCCTACACACTATACCAAACGGCGATATATTGGGTATTTGATCGTTACGATTGTCGCTTTGGTGCTTCCATTTATCCGCATTAATGGCAATCATCTATTTTTACTTAGTTTTGATAAAAAGCAACTCCATCTATTTTTTACTGCTTTTGATATGCAAGAGCTCTATTTGATGCCTTTTTTACTTATTATTTTATTTTTAAGTATATTTTTTCTCACTACTTTGGGCGGTAGAGTTTGGTGCGGTTGGAGCTGTCCGCAGACAATTTTTCGTGTAATTTATAGGGATTTGATCTGTACTAAAATTCTTAAAATTCGCAAAAATATCAAAGATAAACAAAAAGAATTTGATGAAAATATCATTAAAAAAACTATCTCAGTAATTATTTGGGCAGCTCTTGCATTTGTAGCTGCTAGTAATTTTATGTGGTATTTTGTGCCACCTGAGGATTTTTTTACTTATCTTGCTAATCCAGCCGAGCATAAGCTTTTAGTTGGAATTTTAATAGGTATTACAACATTTTTAGTTTTTGATGTGGTGTTTTTGGCTGAGAATTTTTGTATATATGTTTGCCCGTATGCTAGAGTGCAAAGCGTTATGTTTGACAATGATACAATTCAGGTGATTTATGATGAAAATCGTGGAGGTAAATTATATGATGGCCATACAAAATTAGGTAAAAAGCCAACTACTCCAGGTGCTGAGTGTATAGGTTGTGAGGCTTGTGTAAGAGTATGCCCAACTCATATAGATATTAGAAAAGGTATGCAGCTTGAGTGTATTAACTGTCTTGAATGTAGTGATGCTTGTAGCGAGGTAATGGGCAAACTAGGCAAAGAGAGCTTAATTAATTGGACTAGCGCTAAGGCTATTAAAACTAGAAGTAAGGTTAAATATTTTAGATTTAGAACAATTGGCTATATGATTGCATTATCTATTGCTGTGATTGCGCTAGGGCTAATGACAACCAAAAAAGAGCATATGTTATTAAATATAAATAGGGCTACTCAACTTTATAGTATTAAGGTGCTTGATGATAATACACCAAAAGTGCAAAATGCATATACATTTTTAATACAAAATACTGATAATGTTGAGCATTCATACTATTTTGATATCAATGAGACTAGAATTAAAATCGATAGACCGCTTGAGCCTATTAAATTAAAAGCTGGTGGAAAGAAAAAAGTAATTGTGGTATTAAGCACAACACAGACGCTAGTAGATGATACAAGACGAGATACTCCAATAGATATTACAATTAATGCATATGCCAAAGATGCTAAGGAGACAATTAGTGTTGATCGCAAAACTATCTTTGTATATCCTAAGCAGATTGAGCTAGAAAAAGCTATACAATCAAAATAAATTCACCTAAAAGGAGAGTAATTGCTCTCCTTTTAGATAATGAATATCAAAAATAATTTACCATATTAATTTTTTCTTAACAAAATTTTTGTAGAATACCAAAATTTAATTCAGTTCAAATACTTAATTTGAAAGGTTATTATTATGAATAAATTTGGCAAATTTTTAACTCTTGGCTTTGCTGCTTTGATGATAGTAGGTTGCAGTGATAGCAAAAAAAGCAATGCTCCACAAGCCGCTCGAGCACTTCCAGTAAGTGTAACTGTAGCAAAAATGGGCGATATTCCTATTAATCTTGAATTTAACGGTCAAGTTGTAAGCGAGATGGATGTAATAATCAAAGGCAAGGTAACTGGCTCTATTGAAAAGCAGTTTTTTACTCCAGGTAGTATGGTTAAGCAAGGCGATAAACTATATCAAATTGATGAATCAAAATATAGAGCAATCTATAATGATAGATTAGCAAATTTTAAAAACGCTAAAGCTCAATATGATAGAGCAGTAAATCTAAAAGCTAAAAATGCAATATCGGCTAAGGAATTTGACGCAGCTAGTAGCGCATACGGCTCAGCTTTAGCAAATTTAAATAACGCTAAAATTGATTTAGATTACTCTGTGGTGACTGCACCTTTTGATGGAGTTATTGGCGATACACTTAAAGATGTTGGTTCATATGTTAGCACTACTGATAATGATTTAGTTCGAATCACAAAATTAAATCCAATATTTGTTGAATTTGGAATATCAGATCGTGATAGGCTTGATATTGATGAAAAAAGCAAAAGTGGCCAGTGGAAACAGCTACATTCAACAGTGCAGATAAAGTTAGCCAATGGTAATGAGTATAATGGAACTATAAGCTTTCTTGATAGCGTAGTAGATTCAAAAAGCGGCACTGTAAAAGCAAAAGCTAAATTTGATAATAATCAAACTCAAATTCGCCCAGGCGTATTTGCTGCTGTAAAAGTATATGGATTTTATCAAAAAGATGGATTTAAAATCCCGCAAATTGCAGTATTACAAGATTTAGTAAATCCGTTTGTATATGTAGTAGAAAATGGCAAAGTATCAAAAAGAGCTATTAAAATAGCCTCTCAAGATGCCATTAGTGTTGTTGTATCAAGTGGATTAAAAGATGGAGATAAGGTAATTTTGGATAATTTTAAAAAGATTCAAGATGGCTCATCAGTCCAAATAGTAGAAACAAAAGGCGAGTAGATGTTTTCTAAATTTTTTATCAATCGTCCAGTTTTTGCCTGCGTAATATCTATTATTATAGTTTTAGCAGGTCTTATCGGTCTTAAAAATGCTGCTATAGAGGAGTATCCACAGCTTACGCCACCACAAATTGTGGTGCAAGCTACATATAGTGGCGCAGATGCTCAAACTATCGCAAGTGCAGTTGCAGCTCCATTAGAAGAGGCTATAAATGGCGTTGATGATATGATATATATGCAAAGTACATCAAGTTCAGCTGGTACAATGAGCTTAAATATTTTCTTTGAGATTGGCACAGATCCTCAAACTGCTTCAGTAAATGTAAATAATAGAGTAAGTCCAATTTTATCAAAACTTCCAGAAGAAGTTCGTAGAGTCGGTGTAAAAGTAGATGAAAGAAGTAGCAATATCTTAGAGGTTTTGGCTTTTTATGACCCAAGTAAAAAGATGAACGATACTGAGCTATCTAATTATGTAAGTATCAATGTTGCTGATGAGTTAAAACGCGTTAAGGGTGTAGGTGATGCTGTTGTAATTGGTAACAAAGAGTACTCTATGAGAGTATGGATAAAGCCAGATTTATTAAAGCATTATGATATGACTGTTAATGAAGTAATTAATGCTATCAAAGAACAAAACTCACAATATGCAGCTGGAAAGATAGGCGAACAACCTATGGCTACTGGAAATCCATATGTATATTCTATTAAGCCAGAAGGAAGACTAACTCAAATTAGCGAATTTGAAGATATTATAATTAGAGCTGATTTAAACGGAAATATTATTAGGTTAAAAGATGTTGCTAATGTTGAGCTTGGAGCTCAAAGTTATGCATTTTCTGGACGCTTTAATGGCGGTAGTATGATTCCAGTACTTATATTTTTACAAAGTGGAGCCAATGCTTTAGAAACTGCCCAAGCAGTTCAAGCCAGAGTTGAAGAGTTAAAAGATAATTTTCCAGGAGATATGACTTATAGAATAGCATATGATACAACTGAGTTTGTTCAAGTTTCAATTGATGAGGTTGTTAAGACTTTTATAGAAGCTATTATTTTAGTTGTAATTGTTATTTATATGTTCCTTGGAAATATTAGGGCTACATTTATTCCGCTGCTTACTGTTCCAGTATCAATTTTAGGTGCGTTTGCTGGAATTTATGTAATGGGATTTTCGGTAAATTTAATTACACTTTTTGCACTTATTTTAGCAATTGGAATTGTCGTTGATGATGCTATTATCGTTATAGAAAATGTGGAGCGTATTTTACATGAAGAGCCAAATTTAAGTGTCAAAGAGGCCACCATCAAGGCCATGGATGAGATCATGGCGCCAGTTATATCTATCGTTTTGGTGCTTTCGGCGGTATTTATTCCGGTTGCATTTATGGAGGGCTTTGTAGGCGTGATACAAAGGCAGTTTGCCCTAACCTTAGTTGTATCTGTGTGTATATCAGGACTTGTAGCCCTTACGCTTACTCCAGCACTTTGTGCAATAATTTTACGCAAAAAAGAGAAACCGCCATTTTGGTTTGTGCGTAAATTTAATGAATTTTTTGATTTTTCGACTAGGATTTTCTCTGCTGGTGTAGCTAAGATTTTGCGTCATGTAATTATCAGCTTAATTAGCGTTGGAATTATAATATTCATGATGATAGAGCTATTTAAGGTTATCCCTAGTGGGCTTGTACCAGCTGAGGATAAAGGTAGTGTATTAACTATTATCAATCTACCTCCAGCATCTACTCTACCTAGAACGCTTGAAGATGCTGCATTTATAGAGAGTATAGTATCTAAAAATCCAAATGTAAAAAGTGTTACTACGCTAACAGGCTATGATATGATGGCTGGATCGCTTAGAGAAAATGCTGGTATGATGTTTATCACACTTCAGCCGTGGGATGAGCGTCCAGGTAAAGAGAATGCAGCTGCGACAATAGCAGGGCAGTTTATGGGAACTCTATATGGTTCTGATAGAAACTCATTAGCCTTTGTTACGACTCCACCTCCTATTATGGGATTATCAATGACTGGAGGATTTGAGCTTTATGCGCAAAATATCACAGGTAAAAACTATAATCAAATAGAAGCTGATGTGCAAAGAGTTGTGGCTAAAGCAAATCAAAGTCCGGTTTTAACTCAAGTTAGAACTACGCTAGATACAAATTTCCCTCTATATAATTTAACTTTAGATAGAGAGAAAATCAAGATGATGGGAATCTCATTTAGCGATATATTTGATACGATAAATTCAACTATCGGTCAGTATTATGTAAATGATTTTAATATTCTTGGTAAAACATATAAAGTAAATATTAGAGCATATGAGAGTTATAGAGATTCGCCTGAAGATTTAGGGTTGCTTTATGTACGTAGTAGAAGCGGTGATTTAGTACCATTAGATTCTATTATGACTCTTACAAGAGGTTTGGGGCCTGATAATGTTGATAGATTTAATGGTTTCCCAGCAGCTAAGATTATGGGTGAGCCAAGACCTGGATACACTTCAGGTGATTCTATTAAAGAGATTGAAAGAATCATTAAAGAGGAGCTTGGTAAAGAGTATAATATAGGCTGGGCAGGATCGGCATATCAAGAAGTTAGCAGTACTGGCAAAGGCGCTCAAGCTTTTGCGTTTGGACTTATATTTGTATTTTTGATTCTTGCAGCACAGTATGAGAGATGGCTAATGCCACTAGCAGTTGTAACAGCTGTGCCATTTTCTGTATTTGGAGCGTTAGCATTTACATATTTAAGAGGGCTTAGCAACGATGTTTATTTTGAGATTGGGTTACTTCTTTTAATAGGTTTAGCAGCCAAAAATGCGATTTTGATCGTTGAGTTTGCGATGCAAGAGCATTTAGCAGGCAAAAGTATAAAAGACGCTGCTATTAGTGCGTCTAAGATGAGATTTAGGCCGATTGTTATGACCTCTTTGGCATTTACTCTTGGGGTATTGCCTATGGCCTTAGCTACCGGCGCTGGAGCAGCATCACGCCACGCATTAGGCACTGGCGTTATCGGTGGTATGATAGCAGCATCTACTATTGCGATATTCTTTGTGCCACTATTTTTCTATATATTAGAAAGTTTCAATGGGTGGCTAGATAGAAAACGAGCTAAATTTGGAGCAAAAGATGAATAAGGTTATTACAATATTAATAGCAGCTATTATAAGTGGCTGCTCTCTTCGTCCTGATATGATTGAAATACAGCAAGAGTATAGATATCAAATGGATGTTTATAGCATCAATGAGAGTTGGTGGGAGAGTTTTGGTGATGAGAGGCTAAATGCTCTAATCCAAAAATCTTTAAAAAATAATAGTGATTTATTAATAGCACTAAATAATATAGAAAAAGCTAGAGTTAGTCTAAGACTTGATAGAATAGAGTATTTACCAAATATATCTTTGCAAGGTGAAGCTAGCAAGAGCGATAAAGGCTATAATAATTCTACTGTTGAACAATTCTCTCTTAGTGCAGTATTAAGCTATGAGTTGGATTTATGGGGTAGAGTAAGAAATAAAGCTAATGCTAGTGAAGCTATATATAATGCTACTAAATTTGATTATGAAAGCGCTAGAATCAGCCTAGCAAGTAGTGTGGCTAATGCCTATTTTTTGCTAATTTCATTAAGAGAACAAGAGCAAATTTTAAAAGATACCCTAATCTCATATATCCAAAGTGTAGAGTATAGGGCTATGCAATTAGCTAGTGGTGAAATAGATGAGCTAGTATATGCCCAAACAGTAGCAACCGCAGATGAAGCTAGGGCCCAGCTAGCCGGATTACAAACTCAAATTTCACAAGCCAATTCAGCCCTTGCTATTTTAGTTGGTGGAAGTCTAGATGAAATTTTATACTCTGATATAAATGTCGCAACTAGATTGCCAAATTTACCACAAGTTCCAAGTGGGATTAGTTCAGATATATTATTAAAAAGGGCTGATGTCGCAAGTGCGTTAGAGAGGCTAAAATCGAGTAATTATCTAG
This sequence comes from Campylobacter sp. P0085, assembly GCF_002139495.1. NCBI lineage: Bacteria > Pseudomonadati > Campylobacterota > Epsilonproteobacteria > Campylobacterales > Campylobacteraceae > Campylobacter > Campylobacter sp. P0085. The sequence continues at coordinate 264,190 of NZ_MJKB01000003.1, forward strand.
TTGGTGTAGCTAGAACTCAGTGGCTACCAAAAATATCACTTACTGGTATCTTTGGATATTCAAGTGCAGATTTAGATAATCTAATAAGCGTTAATAAATCTATTTGGAGCGTAGGCGGAAGTCTTATTGGGCCACTTCTTGATTTTGGAAGAACATATAATAGTGTTGAGATTGCAAATTTAGAACAAAACGCATCTTTTTTGGCTTATGATAAAGCGGTTAAAAATGCTTTTAGCGAGATTAGAACGGCTCTAGATAGTAGAAAAAACTCAATGATAAAAGCCCAAAGCACGGCAAATTTAGTCGCTAGCCAACAAAAGGTCTATGATATAGCTCAAAGTCGCTATGATGCTGGATATAGTAGCCATCTAGAGCTTTTGGACTCTCAAAGAAGTTTATTATCAGCAAAGCTTAGTTTAACAAGTGCAAATTTAGAGGCTGTAAATAGTGTAGTTGCCGTATTTAAGGCCTTTGGCGGCGGATTTGAGTATGAGAGCGATGAGGAAACTAAAGAGCTTTTAGGCATAAATGCAAATTCGCAAAATTAAATTAAATTTCAACTAAATATGCTATAATTGAGCCATTTTAAATTTTTTTAAGGAAAAGAATTGGATACTTACCCCATTATTATGATAATTTTGGCGGCCATTTTTATACTTTTAAATGGCTTTTTTGTTTTATCTGAATTTTGTATTGTTAAGGTTAGAAGATCACGCTTAGAGGAGCTTGTCAAAGAAAAACGCCCTAATGCCAAACTCGCTCTAAGAATGTCAAATTCCCTAGATACCTATCTTAGTGCCACGCAGCTTGGCATTACACTTAGCTCTCTTGCACTTGGCTGGATCGGCGAGCCAGCTGTGGCCGATATCATCAGAGAGCCATTAAAAATTATATTTGATATTGATAATACCACTACTTTACACACGGTATCTTTTGTTATTGCTTTTAGCTTCATCACTCTTTTACATGTTGTCTTAGGCGAGCTAGTGCCAAAATCAGTAGCAATCGCCAAAGCCGAACAAGCCGTGCTTTTGGTCGCTAGACCATTATACTTTTTTTGGCTTATATTTTTTCCTGTTATACGCACATTTGATTTTGTAGCGGCTATGTTTTTAAAGCTTATTGGTATTAGACCTGCTAGAGAGAGCGAGTTAGCACACTCAGAAGAAGAGATTAAAATCATAGTCGGAGAGAGCTTAAAAGGCGGTGTTTTAGATAGTATGGAGAGCGAAATAATCAAAAATGCTGTGGATTTTAGCGATACAGTAGCCAAAGAGATTATGACGCCTCGTAAAGATGTGATCTGCTTAAATAAAAGATTAAGCTTTGAAGAGAATATGAGAATTGTAAGCCAAAGCAAATATACTAGATTTCCATATATAGATGGTAGCAAAGATAGTGTTTTGGGTATGATTCACATTAGAGATATATTGCAAAATGACCTAGATGGCAAGATAGAAAATCTTGATAAAATAGTAAGAAAGCTTATTATTGTACCTGAAAATAGTTCAATTTCAAAGATTCTTGTAATGATGAATAAAGATAGAATCTCAGCTGCGCTAGTTGTTGATGAGTATGGCGGAACTGCTGGATTAGTAACTATGGAAGATATCATTGAAGAGATCGTAGGCGATATCAATGATGAACACGATGATAAAGATCAAAGCTATAAAAAAATCTCCGATGATACATATGAATTTAATGGTAGATTTGAGCTTGAAGGTGTTGAGGAGATTATGAGAATTCACTTTGATGAAGAGACTGAGCAGCTTACGATTGGCGGATATGTCTTTAATTTATTTGAGCGTCTACCAGTAGTAGGCGATACTATAGAGGATCAAAACTGCTTATACGAAGTTGTTAAAATGGATGGAGCAAGTATTGGAGCTCTTAAAGTTACACTACTAAGCTCAAGTAGCGATGAAGAGGATTTTGATTAATAATCATCTTTAATATTTTAGCAATAAGCAAAATTTATAATTAAATTTTCTTATTGCTTTTTTCTTTAATTACATCCGTTTTTCATTTTCTTTTTACTTTACTATAATCCAATATAGTATATAAACCAAAAACTCTCAAATTCACTCTTATCCCATAGTTAACCTATTAACCTCCCCAAATCTCTAAAACCCACAAATTTAATTACACCCCCATAATATTTAATATCTCACCTAATCCAATCTAAATTCCACTCTAAAAATTATAAAATCACTTAGCCTAAATCTATAATATATAATCTAAATTTTATAAATTACTCAAATTTATTAAAAAATTTGCAATATTTTCTTCAAATTTATCAAAATCCCCCCCCATATATAAACTTTTTAATATTTGGTTCGATATAATAAAAACAACCCCTAAATGGATTTAAGTTTTATAGGGAAATCTTAACACAAA